>CAYMHJ010000013.1:0-42266 GCA_964390165.1 uncultured Prosthecobacter sp.
AGGTATCGCCCGCGCCCCAGGGCAGGATGCCGAGCGGGATGGCGAGGCCGTCGGCAAAGACGGTCGGATTCGTGAGTCCATCCGCGGGAATCTTCGCATTCAAAGACTCCCGCGGATAGACGAGCACTTTGTCTTTGCCTTTGCCCGCATACACCGCCTCAGCAGCGGCGGGGTTTTCATTCGAATCGACGGGATACTCGAGCGCGGTCTGCGTCCACATGCGGCCACGCTGATCGAAATAGACGCTGACGAATTTGCCGAGGCCTTCGCTTTCCTGCACGACGAGCTCGATTTCGTAGCCTTCAGGCAGTTTGAACTTCTTGAGCTGCTCCTGCGCGGACAAAGCGGTGCCTTGGATGTTGTTGTAGCTGATGTCGCGCTTCGGCTTCGCGGCATCGGCCTGTGGTTTCGGGGGCAGTTTGGCCTTCATGCCTTCGAGGCCGCCAATGCTCTTCCAAGTCGGTGCACCGGGCGTGCCGGGCAGTTCTTCGATGGTGACGTCTTTGACCTGCACAAGGCAAGCGCCGCCGCTGTGGACCTGAGGAGCAATGACGCCATCGAGCGCGATGTTCGGATCGGCCTCGGTGAAGTCCATGTAATGCACGCCATTGATCCAGGTCTGGATGCGCGGCCCTTCGGCACGGATGCGGTATTCGTTCCAGCCAAAGACGTCGATGGCCTTGTCGAGCGCGGCCTGCTGCTCGGGCGTGGGTGACCAGATGACCTTGTTGCGGCGGTGCTCGTCGTAGATTTTGCCGAACCATCCCGCGCCGCAATCGACCTGATAACCGCTCATCGCGCCGCCCTCGGCCCGCACACTGCGGATCTGGATGCCGCTGTTCAACATGCCTGTCTTCGGATCGCCACTGACCTTGATTTTGAGCTTCAGCTCGAAGTTTTGATACGACTTCTTCGTGCTGATGAAGTCGTTCTTTTTGATCTTCTCCGTCGTGGAACCGCCGGTGATGACGCCGTCCTCCACACGCCACATGGCGGGATCAAAGTCCCAGCCATCGAGGGTTTTGCCGTCGAAGAGAGACACGGGCTCCGCATGGCAGAGAGCGGAGAGCAGAGAGCAGAGAGCCAGAAGTGAGAGTGGTCGGCGCATGGTCGGGAGAATACGAGATGAAGTCCGCAGGCTAGCAGGCCGCCATGCACGGTGTCATGCCTGAAATGCACCTGAGATTGAATCCTTGCCGTGGTTTGGCCTTTCAGCTCTAGTCATCGCACCTGATGTCTCCCGACGAACAACCTACGATTATAACTTCGTCGCCGAATGGCTCGCGGCCATCGCCTCCCGGCGTGTGGCAGGCTCCTTCGGTCGAGGAGATGCAGGCGATGCTGCCGCAATACGAGGTGCTGGCGATTCTAGGACGTGGCGGCATGGGGACGGTTTACAAGGGACGGCAAAAGTCGCTGAAGCGACTGGTGGCGATCAAAATCCTTCCGCTGGGCTTAGCGGACGATGAGATGAAGTTCGCCGCGCGCTTTCAAAACGAGGCGCAGACCATGGCGGCGATGAATCACCCGGCGATCGTCGCCGTGCATGACTTTGGCGAGACGCCGGACGGGTTGCTGTACTTCATCATGGAGTACGTCGATGGCACGGACGTGCAGAAGATGATCCAGACAAACGGGAGGCTGACTGAAGAGCATGCGCTGGCGATCACGGCGCATGTGTGTGACGCGCTCTCGTATGCGCACAAGCGCGGGGTGATCCACCGCGACATCAAGCCAGCAAACATTCTCATCGACCGGGAAGGCCATATCAAAGTGGCTGACTTTGGTTTGGCGAAGATGCATGATCCCTCGCAGACGAGCGGCCTGACGAAGTCGAACATGGCGATGGGCACGCCCGACTATGTGGCACCGGAGGTGCTGACGCCGGGCAAGGTGGCAGATCATCGGGCGGACCTTTATGCGGTGGGTGTGATGCTTTACCAGATGCTCACGGGCGAGGTGCCGCGCGGGATGTTCAAGCTGCCATCCCAGACGGGCATCGGCACCGACGAGCGCTTTGACGACATCATCTGCAAGGCGCTGGAGCCAAAGCCCGAAGATCGCTACCAGAGCGCCATGGATGTTCGCCACGCGCTCGACGTCATCATTACCACGCCGCAGCCCAAAGATGACGGCACAGGCATCGTGTCCGTGAGTCAGATCCCGCTGAAGCCCGTGGCAAAGCAGCCGCGCTCGTCCGGCGAGCGGAGCCAGCCTCCGGCGCAAAAAACGCCCGCTCAGAAAGCCGCCCCTGCGCTTAAGGCAAAAACACCACCGAAGAAGCAATCGCCCGCCACCCTATGGCTCTCCATCGGCGGCATCGTCACGGTCCTTGGCTTGGCATCATTCTTTGCGCTGGGCGGCAAATCGGAACCAGCCGCCAGAGTTCAGCCTGTATCCGCCAGCCCGGTGGACGCCGCGTTCTTGGCGGAAGTCGCGGCAGCACCCGCCGCGCGGCAGGTGGAACTGGTGGAACAGAAGATCGAAGCTCTGAACGGCACGAAGGTGTCAGCAGAACCCACCATCACGGGGGAGAAGGTGACTGGCCTCCGGCTTTTCAGAGCGGATGACACGGAAGGTGAGGTGCCTGACGTCTCACCGCTTGCCGCGCTGAGGGATCTCGATTCGCTACACCTTCAATACCTCTACCCGAGGGACATCTCCTGCCTGCGGGGACTGAAGTTGGTGAACCTGAAGATTTGGGGCGGCAGTTTCACTGACGTCTCTGCCCTGCAATCACATCCCTTGCAGACACTCAACGTGAAGCAAATTCCGGTTTCCGATTTTTCGGTGCTCAAAGGCAAGGCGCTTCAAGATCTGGATCTCGAATGGTGCCACAGCCTGAGCGACCTCTCTTTCATCAATGGCATGCCGCTCAAATACCTGAGGGTGCCCAAAACAAAGGTGCGCGACCTTTCCCTCATCGCCGGACTGCCCTTGATTGAGTTGACTTGCGATCCCGAAGCGAAGCTTGATCCCGCGCTCATCCGTTCGATCCCGACGTTGAAGAAGATCAACTCAAAGCCGGTGAGCGAATGGCTGGGTGGCCCGAGCAACATGCCGCCGTCAGCGACGCTGGATAAAGGAGTTCGCACCACCGACCCCGCCACGGTTGTCGATGCCACAAGACAGAAAATGGGCAAGATTGACGGGAAGTGGAGGGACGGACTCGAAGAATGGATGGCCTATCGAGAGGGAAACGGGGGAAATACCGACTTCAAGACCGACGAAACAGGCCGCCACGTCGTCCAGAAGCAACGGACCGACATGTGGTTTCCCACCGCCCCTGATGAACAAAAGCCACTCAATGGATCCATACGAGCGAAGGCAAAAGGCGGTAAGGTCCAGCTTTCGCTCAGGACCCACCGTGACGGGGCTCTGTTTTGCTATGCCGCCGGATTCCAAAGCAACACACTGAAAATCTGGAAATTTAAGGACCAAAAAGCCACCTATCTGCCGGGAGCGGATTATCCCTTGCCTGGAAAGTTCGATCCTTCGGCTTTTTACGAGTTGGAGTTCCGTGCCACGGGAAGTCTTCTCGAGCTGTTCCTCAACGGGGAACGGGTTTTGACAGGTCATGATCCCTCTCCCGTGCCGGGTCACTTCCGATTCGGGGCAGAAAAGGGCGTCGTCGTCGAATCGCTGGAGACCCGGATCGACGGTTTCGGGGATGATAAACGGATGCAGGGGGATCAGCCCGCGAGCCGCGCCCCCGTGAAGACTGAGTCGTCCTCTGTTTCATCAGCGAACCCTAGCGCTCCTTCCTCCACTTCTTGGACCGACTGGCTCGGGCCGAGACTGGCCAAAGGGCAATACCAAGGCAACGGATTCATTCCCGAGAAAGACGGCATCACCACCGATCTGGGGATGAAAGGCACGAACATCACCGCGGATGACACCACGGACGCTGCCATCAGATTAACCTACCTGCTGCGCGACTCCAAAGGGGCACAGATCACCGTTCGCAATCGTGGCACAGGCCCCACGAGAGAGCTTTATGTCGTGGAAGACTCCGGCAGCGGGATGTACATCGGCCGCATTCTGGGAGACAAAACAACGATGCTGGTGAGTGAAAATTACCCCGCTACCATCAGCCGCAGCGGGGAACGCACCCTGGAGTTTCGAGCCGAGGGAGACGCTCTGGTAGCCACGGTGAACGGGACCTTCACTGTCACTGCCCATGACACCACGCTGACGAAAGGCCCCAGCTCTTTTGTGATCATGAAAGGCCTGCTGCTCAAGAAGGTGGAGGTCCAAGAACTAAAAAAGGAGTGATCTCGGATCACCCAGCCATCACGGACACGAGGTATTGCAGTTCTTCGCGCTGCTCGTCCTCGCCATCCACGGTCTGGGCGATGTGCTCCTCGATGAGCGCGGCGTAGCGTTTTCTCATACGGGATACTTGCTGGCGCACGGTGCCTTCCTTCATGGCCAGATGGGAGGCAATGGCTGGATAGCTGGCGGGCTCACTCGTGCGATATGGCAGGTAATCCTGGATGACCTCAAAGAGCGCAAGGTTGTCGCCAAGGGCAAATTCGTCGCGCAGCTTTCTTGCTGACTGATCGAGCACCCGCTCAGCCCAGGCGCGGTCAAAGAGCGCATCGGGATCGACCAGCGTCGCGGGCTCGAGGGCGTAATGTTCCTCGGCGGTCAGCTCGTCCCATGAGAGCGTCGCATGAGCGGTGCCCCCGCGTTTCTCGGCCACGTTGTAGCGGATCTGCTTGCTGATCAGCCGCTTCAGCACCGCCAGCATGAAGGCGCGCAGCCGACCTTTTTCCTCCCGCGCGGCGCGGATGGCATCATCAGCCACAAAGTTTTGAAAAAACGTCTGCGCCATGTCCTCGGCATCATCCGGGGCAAAGCTGGACCGACGGGCGAAGGCATAAATGGGATACCAATACTGGCGGCAGATCTCCTCCATCACCTTCGCGGCATCTTCCGGGCTGCCCTTCTGCACACGCTGGATGAGCGACCAACTGGTGGTCGGAAAGGCGGGGTTTTTACTTGCGAGCGGGAGACTCATTGGGGGGGATAGCCGAATTCTTGTCACAATCACCTTCGTGCCGGTATTGGAAACCCAGCATCTCGCTTTTTTCCATCATGAAACCAAGAACAAGTTTGTTTTATCAGAACGCAAAGCCCCTGGTCTTAGTGGGCCTTGGCCTTATCTCACTGGGCCAGGCCAAAGCTGGAGCCGTCAGCACATTTGATACGGACACCGATGGCTGGACCGCTATCGGAGATGTAGTCACAAACGCAGTCTTCTCCGCCACAGGCGGCAATCCGGGAGGAAAAATTTTCGTAACTGACGCGGCAACAGGCAGCATTACGCGTTTCAGCGCTCCGGCCAAGTTCCTGGGGAATCAATCAGGGTACTATGGCGGCACGCTGAGCTTCGACCTGAGTCAGACTTATCCCGGTGCGGCAAATCAAATTCATGAGACTGACGTTACCCTGATCGGGAACGGATTGACTTTGGTCTATGACACAAGTCCTAACCCGGCAAAGGATGCCTGGACTTCGTATTCGATCCTCCTGACTGAAACAGCAGGATGGAAAATTGACAGCCTGACAGGTTCAGCCCCTTCGCAGGCCCAGATGCAGGGAGTGCTCGGCAATCTGACGAGCCTGCGTATTCGCAGTGAGTTCCAGAATGGGGTGGACACCGGTTCTTTGGACAACGTGCGGCTGACCAGCCCTGTCCCCCTAATCATCGGCCAGGTGGCATGGTGGCCGGCTGAGAATGCGGTGGGAGAAATCGTCGGCGGTGCCCATGTCGCCGTGGCAAGTGGCAGCCAAACTTATGCGCGGGGTAAGGTCGGGCGGGCTTTCAGTTTCAATGGCGTTGACCAAAGTGTGAACACCACAGCTACTACCAACGTGCTCAATCAAGTGCCGCTCACCATCGAAGGCTGGGTGAAGCCTGAGGCCCACGCGACTGGCAGCATCAGTGATCCACTGCCGACAAATGTGATCTCCAATGACCGCGTCAACTTCGGCGGTCACGGCTTCGGCGTTCACATCTACCCCAACGGCTCAAAAATAAACATAGGTGTGCAAGGCTTGGAGGCGGATTTTCGCGACATTCCAGGCGTGACCTTTGTGCCGGATGAGTGGGTCCATGTGGCGGTCGTTTACACAACGGGTGAAGCGAAGACCTATTTGAACGGGCAACTGAGCGACACCTTCACCTACACCCAAGCCGCCATGGAGGGTGATCAGGTGGTGCGCATTGGTCGGCACAACGACGACACGGGCTACGGCACACGCCGATTCTTCAAAGGGGCCATTGACGAACTCAGCCTCTATAACCGCGCGCTCACGTTGGATGAGATCAGCGCCATCCATTTCGCAGCAGCCAGCGGCAAGACGCGCTTTGATGCCGGAAACCAGTTCTCTCTGGTGTTTCCGCAGACAGCAAATCGCGTGTGGACCTACGGCTGGCTGCCTTCTGGGGCCATCAACACGGCGAATTTTACGCTGCATGATCGGCTCTCAACTGGGGGCTCTTTCGTTGTGGAGATAGATCGCTGGCGCACTCTTAGTGGCTCCGCCGTTGCCCATAATCACAGTGACAACAGTGTGGTCTCATTCAGCGCCAGCGAGATCCACCACGCTCCAAAGCAGATCGTAATGGAGCCTTCCACCACCGGGAATGGGCACCGAAGTGTCGTGCGCTGGAAGTCTCCAAAGACTGGACGCTATGCGATTTCAGGCACATTTACGGACATTGATACGGAGGCGACTCTCTCCAAATCTGTGAGCGTTTACCACAACAACGTCGAACTTTTCACCGGCAATGTCAGTGGATTTCTCGGTAATGGAACATCCAGCACTCAGACACGCGAGCTCACGGTCGGTGACACGGTTGATTTCATTGTGGGTGAAGGAACTGACGGCTTCGATTCAGATTCCACCGGCCTCGTCGCGAGCGTCGTGGAGTTGGGAGCGCCAATCGCGCCAGGCACCATTGCCTTCAGCAGCGCTGCCACCACAGTCAACGAAAAGAGCGGCCTCGCCAACCTCACGCTCTTACGCACAAACGGCAGCAGTGGAGATGTCAGTGTGCTCGTGAACTCCTCCGCTGGCACGGCCACGGCGAGCGATTTCGGTGTTCTGACCAATGCTTTGGTCACCTTTGCCGACGGCGAAACCTCAAAGGTCTTATCCGTCGCCATCACTGCCGATACCTTCAGTGAGAGTGGAGAAAGCTTCTCCCTCACTTTAAGCAGCCCTACTGGCGCGACCCTGGGCACTCTAGTCAGCAGCACGGTGATCATTCTGGATACACCACCTGATACGACAGCGCCCACACTCGACATTCCATTCGTATGGGCGCAGAAGGCCGGCGCCGCTCACGCCTTCCATCTGCTGCTCGACCCCAGAGACGATGTCGGCATTCAGAAGATCCAAGTGCGCAGCAAAATCAACAGCACGGCCAGCCTGCCAGACTCCACTCCGTGGGTGGACAGTCCCTGGCAGAATGGTGAGCCCCTGGTGGTCACCTTCAAGTGCAACTCGATTGTGATTGAGGTGCGCGCGCTCGATGCCGCTGGCAATGCCTCCTCACTCCAGCGCCGGATCTTTGCTTCGCCGATCCCCCTGAGCACGGCCCCCAACCTCTCCGCCAAGATCATCTCAAAATCAGCCCTCTCGGGTGGCGAAATCGACTGCCGGGGCCTGTTCGGAGCGGACTTTGATGGCGATGGGAAAGACGACATCCTGCAGCTCGATCGCATCACTGGTGAGGTCACGGTGCGCCGCCAAAACCTTGATGGCACTTTTACCTCGAATGGCTTCAGTGTGGCGGCTGGTGCCATTCAGGACAGCGCTATCGGTGACCTAGATGGCGATGGCAGACCCGACCTTTTCATGGTCATTAATGATACACTGGCGGTGTATCACAATGACGGCTTAAACGGCAGCAACGTCCTGCAATTTTCCCTCATGAGCGTCGATGCCCTTCAGCTCACCGGGTTGTCCACCATTGCCCATGTGACGGTGGGTGACCTGACTGGTGATGACCTGCCTGAAATCGTCGTGACTGGCATGGGCGAGTCCAGTCCTTCGGTGCCTGTGGCCATGCTCGCCGTGCTGGTGAACAAACCAGACTCACTGCTGCTAACAGCGACTCAGGCAGTCGCCTACCCGACCTCCAGTGCCGGAGCCGTGAAGCTGGGAGATGTCACCGGAGACGGCTGGGCAGATGCCGTGATGGCTGATGCCGCGAATCATCAGGTGCTGCTCTTCATCAACAAAACGGATGGCAGCTTTGGCGGAGCCGATGATGTCACCCCAGAAGCCAGACCCCAGCCAACCGTGATCGGTGGCAGCGCGAGCGTCCCCTATGCGCTCGCTGTGGGTGACATCACGGGTGATGGCCGCGCCGAGGCGGTGGTCACCATCCATGACTGGTTTTCCCAAGGAGCGACAGGTTACAACACGCACTCATGGAAAGTTCTCGGCAGTCGTGGAACCGCCGCCATGCAGGTGGCTCAAGTGACGCCTAGTCGGACCACCGGCGCAGATCAGGCTGCCCAGACAGCCTTCCTATCCGACGTCATACTCGACGATCTGAATGGAGATGGCAGACCTGAGGTCATTGTGACCGAGCCTTTCTTCGTAAACGGTGAGCGCACGGACAACGTCTTCGGCGGCATCAGCTTCTACAGCATTATGGGCAGCCTCGACAACTCGAACCAATTGGTTTCCTACACACACACAACCTATAACTACCTGACGGGTGCCTCCAATCCACACCGCCTGGCTGCAGGCCAGTATTCCACTACAGACAAACGCCAGATCGTTCTCGCCAGCGGCCAGCCGATCCCGATGCAGTTGATCACGACGCAATACACCCCTTCCACGAAGCAGTATGACATCATCGGCTCCGCATGGACGGACAAAGATGTCCGTGGCTCACCTGGGGTGAATGGAACCCGCACTTACTTCACCAAAATCGGTGACGTGATTCATTACAAGCTCACCTACGTCAACAACTCCGACACCGCGCTCACAGGTGCCATCATTAGCTGTCTCGTGCCCAATTCTCTGGCCATCCTGCCCAGCAGCGATGCAGGCTACACCTTCGATACCAAGACAAAATACATCCAGTGGACCGTAAACATTCCGGCGGGTGAATCAGGCACAAAACAGTTCGACGTGCGGGTGCTCTCCGGGAAACCCGACTCCGTCCTGAAGACCCTGGCTGGCAGCCTGCGCAGTGGCACCCTCAAGATTCCGTACGTGATGCCCTTCGTGACTTTGGAGGAGCCCCTCAGGCTGACTTTAACAACCACCAGCGAGAGTGACAGCTTCGTGGGGGCACGCGCGCATGTGGGGGAAATCATCACCTACCGCATGAGGCTCATCAACGACGCGACCAGTGCGCTCACAGGCGTGAAGCTCAGCATGGGCATTCCAAAAAACACCACTTTGAACGGCGGCACCTCACCACCGGTGCCAGTGCTGGGCGGCAAATTTCCAAACTACACCTCCGTGACTTGGACAAACCTCACCCTGCAACCCGATGTGGCCATGTTCCTGGAAGTCCGCGTCCAGGTGAAGCCCACCGTTCCAGATCTCACCGTCATCACCAATGGCACCGTCATGGCCACCAGGTCAGATGGGCAGAAGGTGGTCCCGCCCAAAGCGCTCACGACCATCCAGCCACCGCTGGAAATCACGCTCACCTCGAACAAGAACATCGTGCAGCCTGGCGAGATCATCCGCTACACCTTCACTGCCAAGAACTGGCTCAAAAGCGCCGTCACCAACGCGAAGGTCGTTAATCAATTACCCATCGGCACCACTTTGTTCTCCGCCGCCAAAAACGACAACGTCGGTGCTGCGACCAGTGTCGGCAACTTCATCTACACAAGCGACTTTTGGACTGCCGCGCAGCTCTCGCCCACGACTCTGCCCGCCTTTGATCGCATCACTAACATCATGACCTGGGTGCTCGGCACCGTGCCAGCCGAGGCTCAGCGAAACATCGAGTTCGATGTCCTCGTGAAGCAGGACATCCCTACCTTCGCCAACATCAACGGCATCAGCACCACGCTCGAAGTGCAGAACAAGACCTTCAACTTCGTCGGCACCTCATCGGCGAATGTGCGTCTCTTTGCCGCCAAGCCCCTGGGCGCAGCCGCCGCCTCCTCAGCCACTGCGGCGAGCGCTCTTCTGCTCTCCAATTTGCAGCCGCCGCGTCGCTCATTGATCAGTGATCCGCCACTGACTCCGCCACAGCTTTCATTGCACAAGAGTGTCGCAGGTGATGGCGGATTCATCACTCTTGCGGGCGAGGGCATCGCCACCGTTGTCAATGATAGCACGGTGCCGACCGATGGCTTCGTTGATTACACGCTGCAGTTTCGCAACCAATCCGGTGCTGGTCTCGGACGCGGCGTCGTCATCCGTGACTATCTGCCGCCGGGCATGAACTTCGCAGGCGCCGTGGTACGCAATGGCGTGCGGGTGACCAGCTTCACCGGTTACCGCTTTTACACGGCCAACCTCACCGAGATGCACATGATCGGAGATGAGGACTACACGGATTCCAATGGCAACGGCTTCTACGACACGAGCGAATCTTATATCGATGCCAACGGCAAAAAAATAACAATCCCAGCCGAAGTCTATGACGACGCGAACAAAAACAACAAATACGACGGCGTCACGGCTTCCTTGGTGCGTGCCATCGACTTCCCCGTGGGCGATCTCAGCGGTGGTGCCTCTGGTAGCTTCATGTATGAGGCCCAGTCGGTGGCAGTGCCTGGTCTTGTCATCACCAGTTCGGCAGGCGGCATCTCCGGCGTGAAGAACGGACTCGACTTCACCAAGCCCTCAGGCTTCCACATGGTCGCAGACAACCTGCACTTCCCGGTGAGCGGCAACCCAGCCCATGTGAAAGTCCAGGTCATCGGCATCCCAGTGTTGGGCTTCCCCTTCGACCCGCAAAAGAGCCGCGCCGAAATGGTCGGCACAGAACCCACGGAGATCGCCATTCCATTCAAGATCATCGGCGCATCGTCCCTGACATTGTCTGGCGTCAAGATGACACTCACCATCCCCAAAGGCTATCAGGTAGCGAGAGCTCTGCTGCGGGATGACACGACTCCCCTGCCGCAAACCCGAGCGGCCACCATCACTCGCAACAAATCGACCGGCGTGACCACCGTAAGTTTCCCGATCAATGACTGGCAGTATGCCGAAGCGATCTTTCAGGTGCAGCTCGATCCCATCAACAAAAGTGCGCTGAAAAAGAAAGGCGCCATCGTCGCTCCACTACGGATCGAGCCGACACTTACCGGAAACTACCTGAAGCCAGCCGTTCCGCCGAAAACCCCTACTGTCGTGGCTCTGAAACCGGTCACGCGGCTGCTGGCGACCTTGCCAGTTCGGGACAGCACCGCTGCCCCGCCGCCACCGGCGATGCATGCTAGTTCCAGCAACGCTCCGCCGCCGCCAGCGCCAGCGACTACTTATGACGATGCCAAGATCTTTGTCGGACGCTGTGCCCCAGTTTCTGTGAAGCGTGGGGATACGTTTAGCTACACGATCTTTGTGGGCAACCTCACGAACCTTGAACTTGGCGCGGGAACCATTGAGATGTCGGTTCCCACAGGCTGCGACTTCGTCAGTGCCAGCCTCTACAAATATAATTTACCAAACCCAGCCGGAGATGCTGGGAATACTTTTGGCATCCCGCCTGCGCGTTCTGGAGCCAAGGTTACCTGGAAAATCGGCTCGTTCTTCCCACTCGAAGGCGGTGCTGTCACCCTCACTGTGAAAGTGCGTGACGACTTCAGCGGCACGCGTATCGACGACAACAGTTGCGCGTTTGATGTCGTCAACGCGAGTGGCAAAACGGCCGGACCACTCGGTGTCGTCGTGCGTGCTGGCAATGAAACCACGCAGTCCGCCCAGATTGTACAAAGCGCCGTGGAGGGCCTCCAGGCTGAGTACAATGACAACGTGCGTAGTGCGATGGCACAGACCTTTGCGCTCTCTGGTTCCTCCTGCATTATTACCTGCGGTGGTGCTGACCTCCTCCAGATTAACAACGGCACCGCCGTGATCCAGTTGAAGGATGGTCGAGTCATGGCCATTGGACCCCCGGATAAAATTCTCGCCAGCGGCATTCGATTGGTGAAGAGCGATGCCATGCTGCGCGTCGCCGTGGGTCCGGGCGACAGCAACGGAGTCGCTCTGACCAAGCTGCCCACGTTTGACCCTGGCTTCGTGCAAAGTGGCAACGCCTTGCTGGCGGACCTGCACGTCAAAGCAGACAGTCTTGTTTCACTAGATGGTGCATCCCTGGTGGCCGCGGGTGGTGGCAACCTAGTGGCCGCTGGTGGTGGCAATCTCATCAGCCAAGATGGTTCCACCTTGGTCGGCCAAGATGGTTCCACCTTGGTTGGAAACGATGGTGCCAGCCTCATCGGCCAGGATGGTTCCACCTTCACTCCCATCCTCGACGTCATCGGCCAAAATGGTGCCAGCCTCATCGGCCAGGACGGTGGTAGCCTCGTCGCCGCTGGTGGCGGTAATCTTGTCGCCGCTGGTGGTGGTAATTTAGTGGCCCCTGGTGCTGCCCCACTCATCGGCCAGGACGGGAGCACGTTTGCACCTCCTCCGGGATCCTTCGGTCTGCTGTCCGTCGGGGCAAACAATGACCACACAGGCATCATCGGCGCAGGAGCTGGCCGCCTCGTCGGCCAGGACGGCTCTACCGTCATCTCCGCTGGTGGTGGGAACCTCTTCTCCACCCACACGGGCAATCTAATTCAAACAAACGGCGTCGTGACCTCACCGAACAAATAAGGATCCACTTCCAGGCATCGTTTCGCTGTTCAAACCCGACATCAAAGGTGGCCGTGAGTGAGATCTTCTGGGCGCGGCTGGCTGCGGTCATGCGCTCGGGCGTGACATGAATTCGAATGCGGGCTTAAATGCCGGCAATGAAAGCTGATACTGACGAACTGACCGAAACCACCCTCGACGGCCCCAAGACACGGCGCTGGGTGGTGGAGGCAGCGGCTTGTGCGGAGATGGGGAAGCACCGCATCGCGCGGCTGGGCATGGACGAAGCGCTGCCGCCTTATCGACGCGTTCGGATGAAGCCAGAGGGGAGCTTTGTTTTGGCCTGCGTGAGTGGCTCGGGGGAGATCTTGCTGGATGGGAAGTGGCTGAAAGTCAGGCCAGGCATGGTCTGTCTGGCTCCGCCGCGGGTGCTGAATGCTTTTTATGCCACGGGCAAGGAGCGCTGGAGCTTTGCGTGGTTGCGGTATGAGGAGCCGCCCTTTGTCACGCCGGTGGTCGGGGCGGCATCGCCCGTGATGCCGATGGCGCAGGCGGAGGAGATCGTGCGGCTGATCGCGGGACTGCGGGCCGAATGGGAAGGCGAGCGCGAGCAGCGACTGCTGCATCATTGGCTGGAGCTACTCCATGCCACCATCCGCCGCATCGCGCAGCCTTGGCGGAGTCAGGAACCGCGTGTGGCGAAGCTCTGGGCCGATGTGGAGCAGGACCTGATGCGGGACTGGACGCTCGCTGAGTTGGCGCATCGCTGCCATTGCAGCCCCGAGCATCTGCGGCGGCTATGTTTAAAAGAACTGGGCCGCAGCCCGATGCAGCACCTCACCTGCCTGCGCATGGAAAAAGCCCGCCAACTCCTCGAAGCGAGCGATGACAAACTCGAAGTCGTGGCCGCGAGAGTCGGCTACGCGAATGGCGCGATCTTCTCCCGTGTCTTCCGGCGCTGGGTCGGCGTGGCTCCGGGGGAGTATCGCGGGCGCGGCGGGTGATCATGTTTTCGGATAAAGCCGGTTCACATCCACGGCTGCGAGTTCGATCAGGTAGCTGGCGAACTTCTGCGTCAGGCGCTCGAAATATTGCGCGCCCTTCTCCGGCGTGGAGTGCTGCGGGTCTCCCGAGCCTGTGTCATTCGTGGCCTGTATCCACGGGCGCTGCGCCCAGGCCCACTTCTCGCGCATAGCTTTCAGGGCTGGCAGGTTGTCCTTGCCCTCGCCCCATTCGCTTTTCGGTAAAACCAGGTCAGGGTGCAGATGCAGCAAAAGGCTGGTCTCGCGCTCGTCCGCGTGGTCGCCCACGATGGTGAAGATGTCCTTCCCCGCGTCGATGTGGAACCAGTTCACCAGGCTCAGGTGAATCTTCGGATGTTTCGCTTGAAGCTCGCGCAACATCTGACGGAAGTCATTGCCGCCGTGGCCGTTGAAAACGACGAACTTCGGCACACCCACGCCTTCGAGGGAGGAAATGATATCCTCCAGCACGGCCATCTGGGTGCTCGGGTTCATGTTGATGCAGAAAGGGATGTCGAGCTGGCCCGTCTGCACGCCAAAGGGCAGGTTTGGCAGGATGGTGACCCTGGCCCCGGCCTCCCACGCGATGCGCCCCGCCTCCGCTGTCATGGCTTCGTTTTGCAAGCTGTCGGTCGCGTAGGGCAGGTGCCAGTTATGCGCCTCGGTGGCACCCCACGGCAGAACAGCCACTTCATAGGGCGTGGCTTGCACATGCTTCCAGTTCGTTTCGGCGATCAACCAGGGGCGGGGGTGTCTCATGGCGTGAATACAGCACGCGTCGCCCCTGGCTGACAAGCATCTTCCTCGGAGCCCCATCCCGAGAAAATGAGTCACAATCAGACACAAACGGGGTAATAATGAATGGCTGATGCCTGCTCTTCAGCCCTTTATCCATCTTCCACTCAAACCCCCGTGAGTTAGTCACATGCCCATCCATTGTCTAAGTGCTTGATTTCCTGTCACTTCTCCCGAGTGTGCGCGCCCCCTGACCCACCCCTCCCGCCGAACCCCTGATGAAATTTGCCATTTTCGGAGACATCCACGCCAATCTGGAAGCCCTCCAGACGGTGCTCTGGGACGCGCATGAACAGGGCTGCGGAAACTATGTCTGCCTCGGCGACATCGTCGGCTATGCGGCCAATCCCTCCGAGTGTCTGGAAACCGTGCGCCAGATGGGCTGCCCCGTCGTCCGCGGCAATCACGATGAAGGCGCGGCCAGCGAATCGAACCTCGAAGAGCTCAATCCTCTGGCTCAGGCAGCCCTCCTCTGGACCCGCGCCCAGCTCACTGAGGAGCAGCGCCAGTGGCTGCGCGATCTGAAACTCGTCCGCCAGGTGCGCGATTTCACCATCGTCCATGCCACGCTCGACTCCCCCGGAAGCTGGGGCTATGTGACCAACCGCTTCGATGCGATGGCGAGCTTCAGCTATCAGTTCACCCAGGTCTGCTTCTACGGTCACACCCATGTCCCGCGCATTTTTGAAAAGGACGACTCCGTCCGCGCCGCCCGTGGCACCGAGGTTCAGCTTCAGCGCGGTGTGAAATATTTCGTCAATGTCGGCTCCGTCGGCCAGCCACGTGACGGCGACTGGCGTGCCTCTTATGCCATCTACGATGTGCAGGCGCAGACCATCTCCATCCGTCGTCTCGAGTATGATATCCAGACCGCGCAGGACAAAATCCGCGCCGCCGGCCTCCCCTCGCTGCTCGCCGACCGCCTCGCCCTCGGCAAGTAAACCATGAGTCACCCCGCGTTGCCAGACCTCGCGGAGTTTCGATCAGCCCTGATCGTCAAACCCAGTTCATTGGGAGACATCGTGCATACTCTGCCCGCCGTTTACGCCATCAAGCTGGCCCATCCACACCTCCGGCTCCGCTGGCTCGCCAACACCGAATGGACTCCGCTTTTGCAGGGCGCACCGTGGCTCGATGAAGTGATCCCCTTCCCCCGCAAAAGCTTCCGTGGCCTCGCTGCCATCTTCAAAGCCACCCGCTGGGCCAGGCAGACACTTCCCACCGAGTCCGGACCCGAGATCGTGCTCGACTTCCAGGGCCTGCTCCGCAGTGCCGTGCTCGCACGCGCCAGCGGCTCACGCCCCATCCTCGGCCTGTCGGATTCCCGCGAAGGTGCGCGTCTGCTCCACGATCATATCATCTCCGTTGATCCAGCCGCCCACGCCGTTGATCGCTACCTCGCCATGCCCCGCGCTCTTGGCATCGAGATCGACGCTGAAAAAATCAGCTTCCCCCTCGCTCCCGGCACTTTGCCAAAAGACTGGCCGCAGCGCGATGACCTCATCGTCATTCATCCCTGGTCACGCGGCGCAGGCAAATCTTTGTCACTCGAAACCTTGCAAGCCCTCTGCGACACACTCGCCCCGCGTCCCATCGTCCTCGTCGGCATGAGTGAGGACAAAGCACGGCCCACAGGCGAGCACATCACCGACTTCAGCCACCGCACGAGCTTGGCCGAGCTCATCGCCTGTCTCCGCCACGCACACTGGGTCATCAGCGTGGACAGCGGCCCCATGCACATCGCCGCCGCCGTGAACGACCGCACCCTCGGCCTCCACACCTGGAGCGATCCACGCAAAGTCGGCCCCTACAACCCACGCGCCTGGGTTTGGAAAGCCAGCCGCATCGCCCACCGCCGTGATTTCACCGACACCGAAGCCCGCACCAAGGCCGAGATCACCCTCGAAGCCGCCCGGCAGATCGGGGAGTTTGTCCTGTCGAATAGCCTAAAAACGCATTCTTGACAGAGCCCCCGTTTTCCTTGGAGAGAAGCCCCCGCCACCCATTGAGAACACCTTCGATCTCATTTAAAACGGCTATTGCCTGGTGATGAAACACTTGTGACCTCAGGGAGAATGCCGACCACTTTCCCATCTTGCGAAATCGGCCACTGAGGTGATGGATGAACGCCATGCAAGAAGCCAAAAACACCGCCCGCTCACTGGTCCGTCTGGGTTATGACGGCAAGGTGTACAAGACCTTCCGCGGACACATGGCGAAGGAGCGATTTGATCACGAACTGCGGGTGCTGAAGTATCTGGCTAAGCAGGGCTGCAACTTCGTGCCGCGCGTCATCGAAGCTGATGAGGCCACGCTGCATCTGGTGACGACGAACTGCGGCAAGCGGGTGGACCATCTCGGTGAAGATAAGCTGCGACAGCTCTATGCGGAGCTGGAGCAGTATGGCGTACGCCATGAAGATCCCTACACGCGCAATGTGACCTACGACGCGAAGCTGGGCCGCTTCTGCCTGATCGACTTCGAGTTCGCCACGATCCTGGATCAGCCAAATCTCGGGCCGCCGCCGCCTGATCCTGATCCGGTGAACATGGGGCCGCGCGGCTGGTGAATTTGGATCTGAGTTCGCAAACTATCGCGAACATGATTGCCTCACGGCCCGTATTGCCGTTAGGTTTTTGTTTTTCCTTTGATGCGCCTGCTCCCAACCACATGCGCAGCGGTCTTTCTGGGATTGCTGTCTTCGTTGCCGGCCCAGAACGAGTCGCGGCTCGTCTGGCAGCCGGTGCAGGAGTATTTCATTCATGCGCATCCAGGACGACAAGTGATGCCGGTTGCTGGCAAGCGGCGGCTGAATTCCTTCACAGCCTACACGCATCTGGGCACGGACTTTGGCTTCATGGGGCCGGCGGAGCATGACATCGAGTGGCAGAAAGATGAGATCTGCGTGCATCTCGGCCAGGAGCCGGAAGCGTGGTCGGGCATGTGGCACAGTCTGGCGGGTCTGGCCCGTGAGTCCCAGAAGTCGCTAAACTTCAATGCGGCGTGGCCGACGCTCGTGAGCGCGGCACATCAGCCGAGGATCGCGAGCATGCGCATGGATGCTCGTGGCAATGGGCGTCTCAAGCTGGAGATTAAATCGGACCGTCAGGAACTGCTTTGGTCTTCCCTGATTGAGCTGAATGAAGCCACGCCGCGCCCTGTGACTCTGGCGATCTCGCCACTGGCCTGCACGAAGGCGAAGCTCATAACCTGGATCGCCGAGCCTGGATCGGAAATCTGCGTCGATGCCCTCCACCTTGGCGTGGAGACGGCGGCCGTGCCTTTTGAGGAGTATGTGCTCGCTGCCTCGTATGCCAAGCTGGCGCGTTGCTACGATGAGAGCTCCGGTTTCGTCAAAGATCGTGCGCATCTTGAGGACGGCGCCTTTGAGTCACTCGCATCCACAGGGCTTTTCGCTCTCGCCACAGCGGCGGTTTCACAGCCGCCTTTGCAGATTGTCAGCGTAGAGCAGGCACAGAAGACGCTGAGGCAGATTCATGCGGCGGTGAAGGCGCTGGACCGGCCTTCGGGTGTGCTGCCACACTTTGTGCGCCGCGGCGCCACAGGTTACATGATCCATCCCGGCACCGAGTACAGCACGGTGGACACAGCTTTGTACTACCACAGCCTCCTGCTCGGCTCCGAGATGCTCGCGGATGCGGATCTGAAGGCGGAGATCATTTCCGCGGTGGATCAGATCGACTTCGCAAAGCTGCGGCTGCCAGGCGGTGAGATCACCCACGGTCTGAAGGAGGATGGCCGCACCCTGCTGCAGCATGGCTGGCGTGACTGGGGCGGTGAGACCGCACTCGTGATGATGCTGCAAAACATCGTCGATGAAAACGCGCCGCACCGGAAGATGGAGCGTCCCGGCCAGGCCTGGCAGGGCTCGGGTTTCATCACGGAGATGCAGAGCCTCTTTTACCCTGACTTCGACAGTGATGAACCCGATGCTGTGGATGGCGTGCGCTGGAAGACGGCCCGTCAGCGAATGCTGCAAACGCAGAAGGACTACATCGCGCGCACCTGGCCTCACACGCTCGCCGCCAAGCTCGGCCTCTACGGTCTGTCCGCGGGTGAAGGTTTGTATGGCGACTCCTACCACGTCGGCGGCACCGACCTGCCCGATCAGGCGGTGATTCATCCGCACTATGTTCTCATGTCAGCCGCGCTCGCGGACCCGGCGGAGACTTACTCACTGTTGCGCCGCATGGAGAAGGCAGGCCTTTTCACCCCCTGGGGCATGGTGGAGACGGCATCCGTCACGGGCAAAAGTTATCTCGCGATGAATGGCTCCCTCAATGCCGGATTCGAGACCCTGGGTGCCTATCATTTGTTGGCCAAACACCGCCATCTGCCGAATGCCATCTATGGAGCCAGCCGCCAGTCCCAGGAACTTCGGCGTGCGGCGCAGCTTTTCTACCCCAGGGTTCAAGATAGCGTGCCCGTAAATTCGAGCGCGGCTTCGGAATGAACATGATCTCGCAATAGCGGTGCGAATCTTGCCTCAAAGTCTTTCTGTTCACGGGATTGGAACCCTGTTACTTCTCCTTGGCTCTATTTTCGCCCAGCTCCCACTCAAACATGAAACTCAAGCTCAACCTCGACGAATTCCGCGTGCCTGATGGCAAACCGTTCCGCATCGCGAAGGCGAAGACGAAGGTAAAGAAGCTCTACACAGATGATGCTCATTATGAGGAGTTGATCGAGCAGTTCCGGGTGGAGATCGATGACCTCCAACAAAAGATGTATGCGCAGGACCGGCAGGGGCTGCTTTTGATCTTTCAGGCCATGGATGCCGCCGGCAAGGACAGCACCATCAAGCATGTGATGAGCGGCGTGAACACGCAGGGCGTCGAAAGCCACGCCTTCAAACGCCCCACGGATGACGAACTCAACCACGACTTCCTCTGGCGCACCACACGGGTGATGCCGCCACGCGGGCGGATCGGCATTTTCAACCGCAGTTATTATGAGGAAGTGCTTGTCTGCCGTGTGCATCCCGAGATCGTCACGAAGATCCAGCGTCTGCCAGCGAAGACCACGAAGAACATCGACAAACTCTTCAAGGATCGCCTCAAAGACATCCGCAACTTCGAGGAGTACTCCGACCGCAACGGCATCCGCATCGTGAAGTTCTTCCTCCATGTCTCGAAGGAGGAGCAGAAGAAACGCTTTCTGGCCCGCATCGACACGCCGAGCAAGAACTGGAAGTTCGAAGAGGGCGATGTGAAGGAGCGCGGCTACTGGAAAGAGTATCAGGAAGCCTACGAAGACGCCATCCGCGCCACCGGCACCGACGACTGCCCGTGGTATGTCGTGCCTGCGGATGACAAAAAGAACATGCGCCTCATCGTCAGTGCCGCCGTGCTCGCCGAAATGCAGACCATGAAACTGAAGTATCCCGAACTGCCCGGTGAGCAGATAGCCCACCTGCAAGCCGCGAAGAAGCTGCTGCTGGCGGAGTAGCCAGTATTTTCTTCCCTTGCCACCTTCGGGGCGTGCCATAGACTCCGCTCCAACCCATGGAGGACGACACCCCCAAAGACATCCCGGAAGACATCGTGAAGGAAGCCTCAGGAGGCATCCCGACACGTAAGACGCTAATCGAGCGATTGGACAATTGGTCCGACTGGTCGAGCTGGGATGAATTTTACCGAACCTACTCCGGTTTCGTCTTCCATGTGGCCCGAAAGTCCGGACTCAGTGACGATGAAGCCAACGATGTCGTGCAGGAGACCTTCATCGGGGTGGCAAAGAACCTCCAAAAGAAGAAGTTCGACACCAGCCTGGGCTCTTTCAAATCTTTTCTGCTGAATCAGGCGCGCTGGCGCATCCTTGATCAATTCCGCCGCCGCAAGAAGCAGCAGAGCCGTGAAGCCAATCTCTACGCCGACGAGACTGATGAACGCCGCACTGCGCCCATTGACCGCTGTGCTGACCCCAATGGCATGGCGCTGGAGAAGCTCTGGGACAAAGAGTGGCAGGACAAGGTGATGGATATCGCCCTGCGTCGCGTGCGTGCTCTCGTCTCGCCACGCCAGTTTCAGATCTTTTCCTGTTATGTCCTCAAAGGCTGGAGCCCTGAGCGGGTGAAAAAAGAACTGGGAGTCAATGCTGCCCAGGTCTATCTGGCGAAGCATCGTGTGGGGCGCATCCTTAAGCGGGAGGCGGCAAGGCTCTCTGAGGAGGACCAATGAACAAAATGTGTCGGATATTGACCAAGACAGTGGGCAAGAATGAACTGTCAGCAACACACTTTTAGGTTGCGCTGGCATCCTCCATCTGCCAACTCAAGAGACCCTCAACCCATACGTTATGCGCCGCCGATCCAATCCCCTTTCCGAACGAAACATTAAACGCATCGACACCCGTCCTGATGCTGCCAAACAGACTCACGGCTTTCAGGTCTGTATCTCCCGAGATGGCGGCCTGCACACGAAGCATTTTTCAGACAGCCTTTACGGTGGACTCAAAGGCTCCCTCAAAGCGGCCCGGGTTTATCGCGACAATATGCTCGCTGAAATGTCTCCCCTGGAGGCCAGCCGCATCGCCCACACGACGAACAAAAAGAACAAGAGCGGCCATGTCGGCATCTCATATCGCAAATATAAGACTGCCAAAGGCAAGGTCACTCGCTTGATCGCTGTCTCCGTCCGTGCTGAAAGAGGCAGGACTGTCTCGAAGGTTTATCGCTACACGAAGGAAACTCATGATGAAGTGCTCCAGGAGGCCATCGCCTTCCGTGAGAAGATGCTCCTTGATCGTCTGAAGCGTGAGGGAGGAGTCGCTGGCATCTTGAAGGCCGCCGCCAAAATGCCGCCAGTAGTCCGGACCGTCCCCGCAAAGAAAAAGAAGGCCGGAGCAGCAGCGAAAGCTCCTGTGACTCGGAAGCGTGCGACATCAGCCAAGAAAGCAGCGAAAAAAGTCGCCAAGAAGGCTGCCAAAAAAGGCCGCAAATAGTTCCTGGATTTTTGGAAGCACTCCAAGCATCCCGTCCGATGAAAATCGGGCGGGATTTTTTCTGTTTCCGCGGCCACTGCTTTTCAGAGGAGCGGAAAAACCCAGGATCAATTGCCCAGAAACCCGTCGAGCGCCCGCTTGAATCGGTTGGGCTGCTCCTCGGTCTGTGGTGTGTAGCGTCCACCTCCAGGGGCTTTCCCAAACTTGCTGCCTGAGCTGCTGCCTGAATTGATCGAAGTTGGCTGGGCCCAGGCCAGATTGTCTGGCTCAGTGGAGAGATTCAGAGCGGCGAGCGTGGGCACATCCAGCAGGCCCGTGGGCCGCAGACCGCTTTTAGCCTGGAAGAGCTGGATGGCATTGTGAGTTCCCTTGCCCTCCTTGCCATCGACCGCAGAGGTGTACAGGTTTTTTTCCTTGAGCAAGGTTTGCGTGCGGTAGAGCAGGTAGCGTTTGCCAGTGGCGGAATAGTTGGTGAACGGCACCGTGGGGAATATCTGCTCCACCGTCCAAAAGCCTGAAGGTGGGTCGGCGACGATTGGCTGCATGTGCAGTTGGCTGGCGATATCTGGAGTCGGTGTGTAGCCAGGGGGCAGGGGCACGCTGGTCGTCACTGCCGGAGGGGGAACCGCAACCGCAGCGGGCGCAGTGGCCAGCATCCCCGGTGGAGCAGCAACAGGTGCCGGCACGATGGATGCAGCAGAGCCAAACGCAGGTGCAGGCGTGACGACCAGCGATCCTGCGTTGACCATGGCTCCGGCTGGCGGAGCGGGCATGGCGGCTGCAGGCACCGGAACCGAGGCAGCCGGAATCTTGGCAGCTGGGGCTGGAGCAGGGGTTGCCTCCACAAGTTTCGTGACTGGCGCTGGTTCGACTGGCATGGCAACTTCCACAGGCTTGGTCTGAACGACTTCGGGCGCTTTCTTGGGGGCGGGCTCCACCACTTTGGGTTTCGCCCCGGAATCCGCCACCTTGTCAGGCGCGGGTTTTGGCTTTGCTTGATCGGCAGCGGGCTTTTGCGAGGCGACCAGAGGGGCCTCTGCGGGTTTGTCTTTTAGATAAATGGCAGCCCCGCCGCCAACCACCAACACGGCTGCGGCGATACCGACCCAGGACTTGGAACTTTTTGCCGATGTCTCGGCAGCCCTGGCGCGCTGAGTGCTGGCAAAGCTCATCATTCGCGACGTTCCCGTGCTGACCTTCAGGCCCAGCATCTCGGCCAGCATACCCGCACAGCTCGGGCGCAGGTTGGGGTCTTTGCTCAGGCAGGCGGCGATGGCGTCCTCCCACAATTTTGGCAGCACTTCGGCTGCATTCACATCCAGTTCCTTGCGCCGCTCGGCCACGCTTGGCGGGATCTTCGAGTTGATCTGCATGGGCAGATCACCGCGATAGAAAGGCGGCTTGCCAGTGAAGAGTTCATAAAGAGTCGCGCCGAGCGAATAAACATCATCCGTTGGCAGCGGGCGTTCACCCATTGCCTGTTGCGGGCTCATGTAGGGCAGGGTGCCGCTAGCGCCCATATTGGCCGCAGAAAGCCGGCTCATCGTGTCGGACAGGCTGCGGGCGATACCGAAGTCGGCCACCTTTGCTACCGCATCCTTCGTGGTGATCATGATGTTCGCGGGTTTCAGATCGCGATGTACGACCTTCCTCTGGAAGTGCGCGTAATCGAGCGCATCGCACACGCCGAGCAGCCATTTGGACACTTCCTCCGTGGTGAAGACTCCTCCCTCGGTGGCGAGACGCAGTTCGGACAAAGTCTTGCCATCGACAAACTCCATCGAGATCGCCGCCGCGTCTTCATCATCCACGAAGTCATAGATGCGCACGATGTGCGGGTGGGAAAGCTCCAGCCCTCGACGTGTCTCCGTCTTCAGCTCCTTCACCGCAACCGGGTCGAGACCGATCAGGCTGGGCAGGAACTTCAGTGCCACCGGCCGCTCCAGCTTCAGGTCATTCGCCAGCCACACCACTCCCATGCCGCCACGGCCCAGCACACGATCAAGTTTGTAGCGATTGAAGATCGTCATGCCCGAACCCGGCATCTTTACCACGATCGTGCGGTCAGAATAATCAGTGCCTCCCGTGGTCATGCTGTTCAAATCAGCCCTGTCCGAGGAAAGGTCAGGTTGCGAGGATGTTGATGATGGAGGATTCGGTTCCATACGCGAGGCCGGGGGATGAGTTAGCCATTCTAAGTCCCCACTGTGACACTGTCCACCCGGCAAAACGCTCGGAATGCTGGCAAAGACTCCTGAAAGCCGCCGCCGTGCCAGTCTGTAAATGGAGCATGACTTTCTTTTGCCGCCGTCTGCTCCTCACATTTTCACTGCTTGCCACTGCGGTTCTGGCCAAGGACGACGGCCCCCGGCCCATCCCCTGGTCCTTCGCCCCTCTTCGCCGTTTCGACCCACCCGCAGTCAACGACACCGCCTGGCCCCGCACCCGGATCGACCACTACATCCTCGCCAAAATGGAGGCCGCCGGGCTCAAACCCGCCCCTCAGGCCGATGCCCGCACGCTCAGCCGCCGACTCTCCTTTGACCTCACCGGCTTGCCGCCGCAGAGCTCACCTAAAATCGCAGATCCTAAATCACAAATCGCCACCCTCCTCGCCTCCCCCCATTACGGAGAGCGCTGGGCCCGCCACTGGCTCGACCTCGCCCGCTACACGGACATCACCCCCGACTGGCTCGACTCCACGAAATACGCCTATCTCTACCGCGACTGGGTCGTCCAGGCCTTCAATGACGACATGCCTTACGACCGCTTCGTCGTCCGCCAGCTCGCCACCGACTCCCTGCCCGAGGCTAGCCCGCGTGACTTCGTTGCCATGGGCTTCATCGGCCTGAGCCCCACCTATTTTAAAGAGCTCCAGCTCCCGCCCGACATCATCAAAACCACCGTCGCCGATGAATGGGAAGAGCATGTCGATGCCATCGGCCGCACCTTCCTCGGCCTCACGCTCGCCTGCGCCCGCTGTCACGACCACAAATCCGACCCTATTACCGCGCAGGACTATTACGCCCTCGCTGGCGTCTTTGCCTCCGTGAAGCAGACCGAACTGCCCACCATGGACACGCAGTTCTGGAAGCCCGTGGAAAAAGCTCGCACCGAGGTCGCCGCCCTGGAAAAGCAGATCACCGACCTGAAAAAGAAGAAGCCCAAGGACCTCGCCGAGCAAACCAAAGCCCTTCAGGCCAAGATCGACACCCTCAAGACCTCCACGCCGCACTACGCCATGCCCATGGCCAATGCTGTCATCGATGCTGCGCTCTACGTCGTCGAGGCCGACACCAAAAAAGGCACCAAGCTCGATTACAAGATGGGCATGGCCCGCGATCTCGAACTCATGAAGCGCGGCAACCCCAACGACATCGGCGATGCCGTCCCCCGCCGCTTCCTCTCCGCCTTTCCGTCAAAGAGTGGCCGCCCGCGCCAGTTCAGCACCGGCAGCGGCAGGCTCGAGCTCGCCCAGGCCATCGTGGAGGACGCAGCCCCCCTCACCGCCCGCGTCATCGTCAATCGCGTGTGGAAGCACCACTTCGGGCGCGGCATTGTGGATACCCCCAGCGAGTTTGGCAATCTCGGCGAGGCCCCCACGCATCCCGAGCTGCTCGATGACCTCGCGGGTCGCTTCATCGAAAACGGCTGGTCATTAAAGTGGCTCCACCGCGAGATCCTGAACTCCGCCACCTGGCAGCAGAGCAGCCTCGCCGCCGAAAGCGAGCGCCGCGATCCCGACAACAAACTCTACGCCCGCATGATCCGCCGTCGTCTTGACTGGGAATCCTGGCGCGATGCCGTCCTCACCGCCACCGGCGAGCTCGACCTCCGCTCCGGCGGCCCAGCCGCCTCCATCAGCGATGCCAAAAACCTCCGCCGCTCCCTCTACGGCGCCTCCGACCGACAGGACATGGCCCCCATGCTCCGCATTCACGACGTCCCCGATCCCGGCGCTCATAATCCTTGGCGCACCGAGACCATCACCCCACTCCAGGGCCTCTTCGCCTTAAACTCCCCGTTCATGCAGACCCGCGCTGACACCCTCGGAAAGTGGATTCAGTCCCAAGGTGAAAACCGCCTCCCCCTCACCTACGCCCGCCTCTTCCAGCGCCCACCCACCGAGCGCGAAACCCAGGCCGCCCACCGCTTCCTCACCGGCCGCGAATATGACCCCGCCGCCTGGTCCCAATACGCCCAGGCCCTCCTCGCCGCGAACGAGGTTATGTTTGTGGATTAACCAGCGGCTTTGTCTCACACGCGCAGCATGAGCATCCTGCGGTGGCGGCTTGCCTGCCATCAGGTGAACAGCGGTCTTGATATAGAACCATTCGGCGTCGTGAACATCAAGGTGAAACACATCGTGTCCGCCGACGAGATCGCCCGCCGGAGCGTAGGTGCCGAAAACTTAAAGTTTCAGCGGCCAGACAGCAATCACACCCGATGAACCTGCGGTGGCGACCTGCCTACCATCCGGTGACCAGCGGACTTGGTAAAGGATGCCGTGGTCAGCATTCCACCAGGCTTTGACCGCCAGTGTGCTGGCATCCAGGACATAGACATAGCCGTCGTAACCACCCGTGACGATGTGACGACCATCCGGCGAATAGTCGAGTGAAAAGAGACCTCCGGTCAGTGGAGCCAGCACGTCCGTGCGCGGGGCCATGTCAGCCGTGTTGAAGATGGCGATGCAGCCATTGGCCTTGTCCTTTTCATAATAGGTCAGCCTCAGCGCGGCAGCGACCTGCCGGCCATCGGGGGAATAGGCCAGCGCTGCCACATTACTGATACCCGGCGTGGAAACCTGCTTCACGAAGCGGATTTTTCGCGCGTCTTCCGCGACGGTGAGGTTCCCCCGGCGGCAGTCGAACAGCACCGATTTCGCGTCAGGTGACCAGGCGACGCTCTGGATCGTGTGGGTGTGGCTATCGGCCCAGGGCAGAGGCTCAGCCTTCGTCGTCTTTGTCCAGTGCCAGACTTCTGAGGGGCCGGAGTACAGGCCGCCACCGGCAATCAACTCCTGACTGTCTGGGCTGAAAGCCAGCGAATGCAGCGGACCTTGAGCAGCTTGAAAACTGCCCTCCACCTTCCCGCTCTGGATGTCCCAAATGCGGCAGGTGCCCGGCTTCGCAGACAATTCCCCGCCAGAGACGGCGGCTAGATAACGCCCATCAGGAGAGAGTCTGATGTCATTAATCTGAAGAGGCTCAGCCTGCATCTCCCACGGTGGCAGCCCGGCTCCAGAAGTGGCGTCGTAAACTTGCAGATGCGTGCCTTCGATGCCTGCAAAGAGTCGCCTGCCATCGCGGCTGAAGGCCAGGCCTTGTGGGCGTCGGGCCTTGGCCGTCCAGACTGGCTGGATGACTGGGGCTTTGTGAGCGGACCAGGCTTTGATCTCCTCAAACTTGGCGGTGACCGCAAATGCCTTGGGATCAGGTTTGTCACCGATCAAGCTGAGCAGATGCAGCACGGTCGAGCGGTCCTCGGCTTGTCTGGCCAGCCGGAGGAAGTGATTGAGATTGAAGGAGGTGTTCCACCCGTTCGCGAGCATGTCAAAAAAGCCCTGTCTAGCCATTGGCCATTCACCATAGCCAGGCACCAAAAAGATGCGTTTTCCATAACCCCATTCCAGAGACCACATCAGGCGTGCATACGGCTCCATGCCACGATTGGGGAGGAGGCGACAGACGTGCAGCCCCCAGGCATCCAGATCGCCAGGATAGCCGAGCGTCCTCAGGTTGTCGCCAATGCGGAAGTAGATCAGGCTGTGGCTGCCGAAACGTTTGATCCCGTATTCCGCGAGCGGGAGCCAGTCCTTCAGCCACTGCGGGCACTGATAGCCACCGGACTCCTGCCGCTTTTCCATCATCATGGCTGTGGCGGCCACGGAGATCATGGTGGCATACCAATCGGCTGTACGCCGGTCCACTTTCTCGGCTTCACGAAGCAATCTCTCCGCCTCAGTGATGCTTTTGACATCGTTGCTGTGGTCATCATCTCCCCAGGGAATCCGCGCCAGATGCTCCGCTTTCAGCAGCCGCCAGACCGAAGATTGGGGGAAAGCCTTCTCCCAGTCTGACAGTACCTCCATCATGTGTGCCGCAGGTTTTGGGTAGCTGGGAAAGAAGCGGCGGGAGGCGAAGTCCAACGCCATCAGCGTGGCCTGGCCATCACGGCTTTTGACCAACACATCCTTCGGCCCGCGCCAAAGCTGCGCCCGGCGCTCCAACTCCTGGACATTCTTCGCCGAGATCAGCCGCACGGTGCTGTCGATCATCACATCCAGTGAGGGTGCCGGACGTTTAGCCGCAGGTTCGGCGGCAAAGGCGGTGAATGAGACAAACAGAAATCCCAGGCTGAAAAAGCGCTGTGTCATAGCGACGAGAGTCCATTTCGTTGCCGCGATAAAGGCAAGACTTTTCTTGCGACACAAAATTGTGAGGTGTCCGGCATCCGAGGGTCACTTCCATGCCTGTGGGAGCAGCTCACTTTGACTGAATCACCAGCATCAGCGCATCCAGCCGTAAGCGCGCTCCGCCGAGTGCTTCCTCCAGGGCGGTGATCTGGGCTTTGAGAGCTTCGATCTCCTCGGGGCGGACATGGTCGTTAAGCTGACGCAGGGCTTCGAGCCGGTCGATCTCCGCCTGGATCTTCTCCTTCATGGCGGTGATGGCTTCCGCCACGAGCTTCTTCATCTCTGTCTCGGCGATCTTGCGCGAAGCACTGAGCATGTCGGGGAAGAGCTTCTTGCGCACGGGCGGCTTTTCCAGCAGGCGCGTGGGGTTGCTCTTGTCGAGCTTGGCGTGCAGGTAGGCGGTGTCGGTGCGGCGATCTTTGCCCGCGTGATCCACGACCACGCGCACGGGCACAGGCGCGAGAAAGCGGTCCGCATTCAGCGCGGAAGGTGCCACGCATTCGACGACGAAGTGTGTCTCCAGCATGAGGCCCTCGACACCAGAATTACGCCACGCCGCGAAGCTGGAATTGCCTCCTTCTCCGCCGAGCAGCAGGTCCAGCGCACCACGCACGATGGGATGATCCGGCGTGAGTAAAGCGATGTTTTCCCGCGTGATGGCACGCTGGCGATCAAAGGTGACGGTCAATCCTTCTTCGGGCAGCGCTGGGAAGGCATCCGTGATTAAATCACCACGCTTGAAGACGTAGCTGCGGTTCTCCATCTCCTCCACTTCGAGTCCGAAGTGATCCACAAGGCGGATCAAAAACTCCTCAAATTCATCGTCGGCATCCAGCTTGCGGATGACGTCGATCACCGCATCAGCCTGCTCAGGTTTGCAGGAGTTGAGTTCGAGCAGTCGATCATGACCGCGCTCCAGCTTCTTTGTCACCTGGCTGCGCAGCGTCTTGGTTTCCTTCAGGAAAGCCGTGAGAGCTTTGGCATCGAAGTCTTCCAGCAGCGGGTTCAGCAAGTCCTGCAAGCCTTGCGCGATCTCGGTGGCGCCGTGGAGGTTCTTTTCAAAGGCATCCAGGCCCTCGTCATACCAGCGGGCCAGCACCTCCTCAGAGCTTTCTTTGATGTAGGGCACGTGGATGTGGATCGTGCTCGTCTGGCCGATGCGGTCCAGTCGGCCAATGCGCTGCTCCACGACCTCGGGGTCGGCTGGTAGGTCAAAGAGCACCAGATGATGCGCGAACTGGAAGTTGCGTCCCTCGCTTCCGATCTCGGAGCAGAGCAGGATGCGTGCGCCAGATTCCTCTTCGGCAAAGAAAGCCGCCTGACGGTCGCGCTGCATCAGCGTCAGACCTTCGTGGAAGAGCGCGCCGGTCACGTTCACCTCGCGCAGCAGGCGCTCGTTGATCTCCTCGGCCAGTTTTCGGGTCCGGCAGATGAGCAGCACCTTTTGTTCGCCGAGTTTCTTCAGCAAAGCCGCGAGCCACTTCACCTTCGCCTCCAGCGGATCATCACCACCGTCGATGGGTGCAAGCTTTGCTTTGCGCTCTGGGAAGCCGCTCAGGGCTGCACGCGTGTTGCGGAACATCACACGGCCCGTGCCGAACTCATCTAGCAGCGCTGCCACGAGCTTCTCCCGCGCGCCTTCGGTGCCGTCCTTCGTCTCCTGTGCCAGTGACTGCACATGCGGGGACTTTTTCGCAAAGAGCTTCTGGTCGGCGGCGCTGAGGTTCTTGCCCTCCAGCAGACGATCCACCGCACTGGCCACCTCTTCGTAGTGCTTCGACTCTTCCAGGAACTGCTCCAGATCGGCGTAGCGGTTCGCATCCAGCAGGCGCAGACGGGCAAAGTGGCCCTCGGGTCCCAACTGCTGCGGCGTCGCGGTCAGCAGCAGCAGGCCGGGGATCTTCGCCGTCAGCGTCTCCACCATCGCATAGCTCGCGCTCGCGCCCTGCGTGCTCCATTCCAGATGATGCGCCTCATCCACGATCAACAGATCCCAGCCTGCCTCCAGCGCCTGCGCGGCGCGGTTCGGCGACTTCGCCAGGAAGGTCGTGCTGCAAATGACGAGCTGGCTTTCCAGGAAAGGGTTCGCGCTTTCCTCTTCCGTCTCCACTTCATCGCAGCGGTTCTCATCGTAGATGGAGAAGCAGAGATGGAAGCGGCGATACAGCTCCACAAACCACTGATGCACCAGCGCATCCGGCACCAGGATCAGCACACGCTCCGCGCGGCCCGTGAGATGCAGCCGATGTAGGATCAGCGCGGCCTCGATGGTCTTGCCCAGGCCCACTTCATCCGCTAGCAGCACTCGCGGCACCAGGCGATTGCCCACCTCATTCGCGATGAACATCTGATGCGGCAGCAGATCCACACGCCCGCCGCAGAGCCCACGCACCGTGGACTGGCGAATCTGTGCGCGACGCTGCAGCGCCTCCACGCGAAGGTCAAAGGTCACCAGGTCATCGATCTGGCTCGCCATCAGACGGTCCTGTGGCTTGCTGAAGCTGATCGTGTCCGCCAGCTCCGCCTCGCTGATCTCCACGTCTTTGCCTTTGTAAAAGAGCATCCCATTCCGCTCCTCCGTGCTCTCCACCTCGATCTGCCGGCCCTCGTGCGTTTTGACCGTGTCACCCGGCTGAAAGCGCACTCGGCGCAGCGGCGCTCCCGTGAGTGAATATTGACGCAGCTCCCCGGCGGCCGGGAAGAAGAGTTCGATTCGCCCAAACTGGGCCTTCATAACTACACCAAGCCCTAGCTCGGGCTCATTGTTACTGACCCAGCGTTGTCCGGGAAGAGGTTGTTCCATGTCTGTGTGAAAAAGGGCCGCGATGGTAGGAGTGCAAGTCCCTTCTGCAAGCTCGATTCCTGGAGGATCAACCCTGGATCAATCAGACGATAAAGTGCCCTCAAAGCTGACTGAGGCATTGCCGATGGACATGTCATCGCCTCTTGGGCATCAGCTCCCGCAGGATCGGGTTCGGAAATCTCCTGCTTGGCGTGATGGCGTAGAAGCTTTCTTTGATCTGCGGAAAGCGGTGTCGCTCGATGAGCGCACCGCTTTCGAGTTCGTCACGCACCACGACGGGGGGCACGAGGGTGACGCCGTTGGTTTCGCGGGCCATGAGACGGAGCATGGCCATGTCATCGACCTCGGCGGCGATGATGGGGCGGATGCCGGTTTGATCCATGAGCACGTCGAAGGCCGCGCGGATGCTGCTTTCGAGGCTGGGGAGTACGATGGGAGTGGTGTGCAGATCCTCGGGGAAGCGAAAGGGCTTCATCCCGCGTGTGCGGCGGCCCACAAGGCTCACCGATTGTTCATCAAGCAAATGGCTGTGCCAGCCGGTTTCTGCGTCTCGACGCACGGGAGTGTTGGAGAGCACGACATCAAGGGTGTGGGTCTGGAGCTGGGCCAAAAGCTCACGCAAAGTGCCCGAGTGGATGATCAGCTCCACGTCATCTCGCGTGATGAGCGGACGAAGAAAGGTGAGCTGGAAGTTTCGCGACAAATTCGACGCCGCGCCGACGCGGAGGAAGCTGCGGCTGCGTTTGGCGCGGTTTTGCAGCAGGTCGGTGAGTTCCTCGCCACTGCGGAAGATCGAGTCGGCATACTCCAGCGCGATCTGCCCGGCCTCGGTTAGCACGAGAGCCTTGTGCTTCCGTTCAAACAAGGGCTGGCCGAGGTTTTCCTCCAGGCTGCGAAGCTGCACGCTGAGCGCCGATTGTGAGAGCTTCAGGTGCCGTGCGGCTTTTGTGAGGCTGCCCTCTTGGGCGATGGCGCGGAAGTAGCGGAGGTGGTGGTAGTTTAGGAAAACCATGACAATCACGCTTTTACCAAAGCGAACGATGTGTAGCAAAAGATGAAATGGAGAGAAGCGTGATTTGCCACAGTTTTTGCTTCAATCACTTCGACAAAACCCCCCGGTGACACTTTGAAACCGGGCTGAAAGTGAGATGGCCTGCCGTTCCTGAATCGCAATTTCTCCCTGGAGATCGCAGCGTGAAAATGACGGCAGGCTGGTTGTGTTGGAACGGCATCAATTAGATGATTTCCAGGCATCGCCGGCGCCCTGGACTGTGGCGGATTTCACTCCTGAAAGCAGGTATTCCAAAACCCCCTGTCGAGGCTATATCAGAGCCGTTGGCTGAGTGCGATGAATGTGCCCCCCCACGATGCGCACATTCAACACACCCCTGAAATGGTTCATGCTTGTCAGCATGATGATAACCCCTCTAATCAACAGTTGCCACAAGGCGGAGGCAGAGCAGCACGGGGAAGAGGAGCACGAAGAATCGAAGTTGATCGTCACCCGCCCGCTTAAGCGGGACACGACTGTCACGCGCGAATATGTGTGTCAGATTCATTCGCGGAGCAATATCGAGGTCTGCGCTCTGGAGCGCGGCTATCTGGAAGCAACGCACGTCAAGGAAGGCCAGCGAGTGAAGCAAGGTGATCCCATGTTCCAGATCATGCCGAGGATTTATCAGGCGGAACTGAAGCGTGCGGAAGCGGAAGCCCAGGCGGCGAAGGTGGAATACGAAAACACCAAGCGACTCGCCGACAGCAAGGTGGTGTCCGACACCGAACTTGCCATTTCAAAAGCCAAGCTGGAGAAGGCACAGGCGGAAGTAAACCTCGCGCAGACACATCTCAGCTTCACCGATATCAAAGCGCCGTTCCCAGGGCTGATTGACCGTCTGCACTTGCGGCAGGGTAGCCTAGTGGCCGAAGGCGATTTGCTGACCACGCTTTCCGACAACAGCGAGATGTGGGTCTATTTCAATGTGCCAGAGGCGGAGTATCTGGATTATGCATCGCAGGAACAGCCGGAGGAAAGAAAGGTGGTCAAACTGGTGATGGCCAACGGCGAGGTCTTCAAGGAGAAGGGCCGGGTCAATGTCATCGAGGCGGAATTTAACAATGAGACCGGCACCATTCCTTTCCGCGCCGATTTTGCGAATCCAGATGGCCTTCTCCGGCATGGCGGTACGGGCAACATCCAGATGAACAAGCTGGTCAGGGGAGCCATTCTAATCCCACAGAAATCCACGTTTGAGGTTTTGGACCACCACTACGTGTTCGTCGTGGGGAAGGATGACGTGCTGACGCAGCAGCGTGTTCACATCAGCGAGGAGATCGAGGACCTTTTCATCATCAGCGAGGGCCTCACGGAGAACGACAAGATCGTGCTCGAAGGACTGCGGCAGGCAAAGAGCGGCAAGAAGGCCGAGTACGAATTTGAGGAGCCCGAGGAGGCCTTCAAGCACCTGAAACTGCGGGCTGAATAACACGGGAGAATCCGACCATGTTTACCAAGATCCTCCACAGGCCAGCCCTGGCCATCGTCATCTCGCTGCTCATCCTGTTCCTGGGCGGCCTTTCCATCGTCACCCTGCCCATCTCCCAGTTCCCGGACGTGGCCCCGGTGGTGGTGATGGTCACCCTCGACTACCCGGGTGCGAGCGCCAAGGTGCTTGAGGAGTCATGCCTCATCCCGCTGGAGCGTTCGATCAACGGCGTGCCGAACATGAAGTACATGACCTCCGACGCCACCAGCGCGGGCGAGGCGACAATACAGGTGATCTTCAACATGGGCACCGATCCGAACCAGGCGACGGTGAACGTGATGAACCGCGTGAACCAGGTGATGAGCCGTCTGCCTCCACTGGTGCAGCGCGAGGGCGTCGTCGTGAACAATCTGACGCCGAACATGCTCATGTACGTGAACTTGTACAGCACGGACAAGAATGCAGACATGCAGTTCTTGTTCAACTACGGCTACATCAATCTCATTCCCGAACTGAGCCGCATCCCAGGCGTTGGTTCCGCCAAGATCCTCGGCACCCGCCAGTATGCGATGCGCATCTGGCTGAAGCCGGATCGCATGCGAGCCTACAGCATCTCCACCGAGAAGGTGATGGAGGCGCTCGCGGAACAGAGCGTCATTGGATCACCAGGACGACTCGGACGTGCGGACAGCAAGACATCCCAGGCGCTGGAGTATGTGCTCACCTACTCAGGCCGGTTCAACGATGTGGAGCAGTATGAGAACGTCATCCTGCGGTCCACGGAGAAAGGAGAACTCCTGCGGCTGAAGGATGTGGCCACCGTGGAGCTGGGCAGCGAATTCTACGACCTCTACTCAGATCTCGATGGCAGCCCATCTGCGGCCATCGTGATCAAGCAGAGCTTCGGCAGCAACGCTCATGACGTGATCAAGGAGATCAAGGCGAAGCTGGCGGAGTTCAAGGTGAAGTCCTTCCCGTCGGGCATGGACTACAAGATCAGCTACGACGTCTCCAACTTCCTTGATGCCTCGATCGAGAAGGTGCTGCACACGCTTGCGGAGGCTTTCATCCTCGTGGCGCTCGTGGTGTTTGTCTTCCTCGGAGACTGGCGCTCCACGCTCATCCCCACACTGGCGGTGCCGGTGTCCCTCGTCGGTGCCTTCTTCCTCATGCAGTGCTTTGGCGTCACGATCAATCTCATCACCCTCTTCGCGATGGTGCTGGCCATCGGCATCGTGGTGGATAACGCCATCGTCGTGGTGGAGGCCGTGCATGCGAAGATGCATGGGAAAGACCACATGTCTCCTTACGCGGCGACGAAGCTGGTGCTCCATGAGATCGCCGGTGTCATCATTGCCATCACTCTCGTGATGACTGCGGTCTTCGTGCCAGTCACGTTCATGCCCGGGCCGGTCGGTGTCTTCTACCGGCAGTTCTCCATCACCATGGCTGTGGCCATCGTGCTCTCCGGCGTCATGGCGCTAACCCTCGCGCCCGTCTTGTGCGCGATGCTCCTGAAGAAGCCCGATCATGGTCAGAGCAAGAAGTGGCGCGGCCCGATTGCCTTGCTCCTCGACCTCTTCAACCGTGTCTTCGAGAGGATCACGGACATGTATGAGGCCCTGCTCAAAAGGATCGTTCATCGCTGGCTCCTGACGATCATCCTTCTAGTGGCCGCCGGCGCAGCGACTTACTTCATCAATAAGGAGCTGCCCGCCGGCTTCATCCCGGCGGAAGACCAAGGCATGATCTACGCCATCCTGCAGACACCCCCAGGCTCGACCTTGGAGCGCACTTATGCCAAGTCCGCCGAGTTGCAGAAGATCGCCAAGAGCATCGAAGGCGTCGAATCCGTCTCAACTTTGGCGGGCTACGAAGTGCTGACAGAAGGCCGTGGTTCCAACGCAGGCACCTGCTTGATCAACCTCAAAAACTGGGATGACCGCAAGCTCACCGCGCCGCAGATCATCGCGGAGCTGGAGCATAAGTGCAAAGAGATCGCCGGTGCGCAGCTTGAGTTCTACGAGCCTCCAGCAGTGCCCGGTTATGGTGCGGCGGGTGGCTTTTCCCTGCGCCTTCTGGACAAGACCAACACGGGTGACTACGACCGTCTCCAAGTCGTGAACAACGAGTTCATGGAAGCCCTGCACAAGCGCAAGGAACTGCGCGGCCTGTTCACCTTCTTCAGCGCCAACTACCCGCAGCAGGAGATCGTCATCGACAACAAAGTCGCCATGCAAAAAGGCGTCTCCATCGGCAAGGCGATGGACAACCTCGGCATTCTCATCGGCAGCACCTATGAGCAGGGCTTCATCAAGTTTGGCCAGTTCTTCAAGCTCTACGTCCAGGCCGATCCAAAGTACCGCCGGATGCCCAAGGATCTCGACGACCTGTATGTCGCCAACGAAAAGGGCGAAATGGTTCCCTACTCGGCTTTCATCAAGCTCGTGCCGAAGCAGGGGCTGAATGAGATCACCCGCTACAACGCCTATCCCGCCCCTTCCATTCAAGGAGCACCAGCAGAAGGCTACAGCAGCGGTGACGCCATCAAAGCCATCCAGGAAGTGGCGGCACAGACTCTGCCTCGCGGCTACGACATCGGCTGGGCGGGCCTCTCCTTCGATGAGGTGGGACGCGGCAACGAAGCGATCTACATCTTCATCATCGTGCTGGCATTCGTGTATCTCGTTCTCGTTGGCCAGTATGAGAGCTTCATGCTGCCTCTGGCGGTGATCCTGTCGCTGCCCGTCGGCGTCATGGGCTCCTTCGCCATGCTGAAAGCCATGGGCCTGGACAATGACATCTACGCGCAGGTCGGTCTCATCATGCTCGTGGGCCTTCTGGGCAAGAACGCCATCCTCATTGTGGAATTCGCCGCGCAGCGGCACCACGAGGGACTCTCCATCTTTGATGCGGCCGTGGAAAGCGCGAAGGTGCGTCTCCGACCGATTCTGATGACCTCGTTTGCCTTCATCGCGGGCATGGTTCCGCTGCTGCGGGCCACCGGAGCGGGCGCGATTGCAAACAAGACCATCGGCGCTTCCGCTGCGGGCGGCATGTTGCTGGGCACCGTGATGGGCCTGCTCGTCGTACCGGGCCTTTACTACATCTTTGCAACCCTCTCCGACCGCAGAAAACTCCTGCCGGATGAGCATGACACACCGCTGAGCGAGCTCGGCGAGTTCGAGTGAAACTTCAACTCCCCCCAAACCATGAAGAATCTATTCAACACCTTCGCGTTTAGTTGCGCCGTCATCCTCGTGCAGGGCTGCGTGCCGCTGCGCAGAGACGCTCTGCCTTCCAGCGACCCGTCGCTCCCAGCCAAGTATCCCATCTCTGACGTAGTCAAAAGCTCCGCCCTCATCGGCTGGCGGCAGTATTTCAAAGATCCCAGCCTCACCTCGCTTATCGCCGCCGCGTTGGAAAACAACCAGGAGCTGAACATCCTCATGCAGGAGATCGCCGCGTCGAAGGCGGAGGTGCTCGGCCGCAAAGGCGCAATTTTTCCTTTTGTTAGCCTCGGCGGCAACGCCGGAGTGGACAAGGTGGGAAAATACACGCGTGAAGGCGCGGTCGAGGAGGGGCTTGAAATCAAGCCGGAGAAACGATTCCCAGATCCTCTGACCAACTTCGGCACCGCAGCCGAGTTCGAATGGGAGGTCGATATCTGGCGCAAACTGCGCAATGAACGCGATGCCTCGATCAAGCGCTACCTCGCCACCCAGGAAGGTCGGAACTTCATGGTGACCCATCTCGTCGCCGAGATCGCCGAGTCCTACTACGAGTTGCTCGCGCTCGACACCCAGATGGCCATCTTGAATCCCATGATCGAGGTGCAGCAGAGTGCGCTCCGAACCGTGAATCTGCAAAAGGATGCCGGCAAGGTCACCGAGCTCGCCGTAAAGCGTTTCGAGGCTGAGGTGCTCAAAAATCAGAGCCATCTCTTCGAGGTGCAGCAGCAGATCACCGTGATGGAAAACCGGCTAAACTACCTCGCCGGTCGTTATCCTCAGCCCATCAGGCGCAACGCGGCCGGATTCGAGCATCGCATGCTCGCCAGCATCCACTCCGGCATGCCCGCCGAGCTGCTGCGCAACCGGCCTGACGTGCGCAAAGCCGAGCTGGAGCTCGCCGCCACCGGTTTGGAGGTGAAGGCCGCCGCTGCAAGCTTTTATCCCTCGGTGAACATCTCCGCCGCGCTCGGGTTGCAGTCATTCACTCTCTCCTCGGCCTTCGAAACACCAGCTTCGCTCATCTATGGCGCGGCGGCGAATGTCGCGGGACCATTGATCAACCGCAGCGCCATCCAGGCAGCCTACCAAGGTGCCAGCGCACGTCAGGTCAGCGCCATTTATGCCTACCAACAAGCTGTGCTGAAGGCCTATGTCGAAGTCGTGAACCAGCTCAGCGAGATCCGGAATCTCAATCAAAGCTATGCGCGGAAGAGTGAGCAGGTGAAAGCGCTGTCCGACTCCATCGCGATTGTCGGCCAGCTCTTCAACAATGCCCGCGCCGACTACACCGAGGTCCTCATGACCCAGCGCGATGCCCTCGAAGCCAGGATGGACCTCGTCGAGCTCAAGCAGAAACAGATCGCCGCCTTTGTGAAAGCCTACAAAGCCCTCGGCGGCGGCTACAACCAGGATACTTGAACGAGCTCTTCATGACTGAACGACGCCACAACCTGCATCGCGGGTTGTGGCGTTTCGCTTTCACCAAAGCGAACAATGTGTGGCAAAACATGAATTGGAGCGAAGCCAAGTCCCGACGCAATTTGTAGAAACATGGACCTCCTCACTGCGATTCAATCGAACCTCCTCAGCCCGGCAGTGTTGTTTTTTGTGCTCGGTGTGTTCGCTGCCGTCTCGAAGAGTGATTTGAAATTTCCCGAGGCGCTGTATTCCACGCTGACAATCTACCTGCTCACCGCCATCGGCTTCAAAGGCGGCGTGGCGATCAACGAGGCGGGCATCGGTGCAGTGTGGCTGCCGGCTCTCGCGGCAATGGGACTCGGTGGGCTGATCCCGCTGTGGACGTATCCAGTGCTGCGAAAGCTGGGCAAGTTCAGTGTGGCGGATGCCGGGGCCATCGCGGCGCACTATGGCAGCGTTAGCGCGGTGACTTTCATCGCGGCGACGAATTTTCTCAAAAGCATCCACCAACCGTATGAAAACTACGCGTCAGCCTTTCTCGCGGTGATGGAATCGCCCGCGATCATCGTCGGCGTCATGCTGGGCAAAGGCGTGCTCGGCCGCGGGAAGTTTTCGCTTGCTGACGCGGGTGTCCGTCATGCGCTGCGGGATGCAGTGCTTGGCAAAGGCGTGCTATTGCTCATCGGCGCGATGGTGATCGGCGCGCTGAGCGGCAAACGTGGCATGACGTCAGTCGAGGGCTTCTTTGTGACGCCGTTCCAGGGCGTGCTGGCACTGTTCCTTCTCGAAATGGGCATGGTGGCGGGTCGCAGGCTGGGTGATCTGAAAAAGGTCGGTGTCTTCCTGCTGCTCTTCGGCCTCATCGCGCCGGTGGCGCATGGCACAGCGGGTGTGCTGCTGGGTACCTGGGTGGGCCTGAGCACCGGTGGGGCGATGCTGCTGGGCGTGCTGGCCGCGAGTGCCTCCTACATCGCGGCACCGGCGGCGGTTCGCCTGTCCTTGCCAGAGGCAAACCCGACCTACTCGCTCACCGCCGCGCTGGCCATCACCTTTCCCTTCAACATCACTGTCGGAGTGCCACTCTTCTTTGAAATCGCCAAACGTCTCCAGCCATGACTCTGCATCCCATGAAACTCGTGACCATCATCTGCGAGGCCGTCCTCGAAGAGCGGGTGGTGGAACTCCTGCGCGAGGCCGGTGCGCACGGCCACACGGCCTTCAATGTGCGCGGCAGCGGCCATCAGGGCGAGCGCAACGCCGACATCGACGAGACAGGCAATGTTCAGATCCAGGTCATCGTGAAGCCCACCGTGGCCGCAGTGGTGTTGGAGAGGCTGCACCGCGAGCTTTTCGCCGCCTACGCCATGGTGGCCTATGAAAGCGAGGTGCATGTGATGCGGCCCGACAAGTTTTAATGGCAACCCGGTGCTCACATCAGCAGTGAAGAAAGTCACTTCGGCCAGACCTTCGGCTCCCTCCACCGCAGGGTATTTCCATTTCTGCTGGGCAAAGGCATCATAGGCCTCCGGCCATGAAAATGCCTTGCCAAAGCGCCGCCCTTTCCCGCAATCTCTCACGGCATGAAGACGGACCCTTCCGAAAACCTGGCGGACGATACCTCGGCGGATGCATTCTATGCCTGGGCCACCGATCCCAGTCGCACCTTGGAGGAGCGCTATGGCATCCTCCAGCTCCTCGAGTTCGTCTATGCACGCCACTACCGCGGCGAGGATAGAGTCAGCACCAACTATGAGGCCGACAAGTTCCGCCGCGAGGCCCGCCGCTTCAATCCCGCCTACCAGCCCGTCCTCGATCCCCAGCGCGTTCGCCTCGTCGCCGCGCTGCTTCCCCAGGTGCAGTCAGTCGATTTCGATCACTACAGCAACGACCGCCCCATCCGCGATCTCAGCGTCCTGCGCTTCCTGCCCTGGCTCCAGGCGCTCACTGTCCAGGGCATCGAACTCCCCCGGCTCGATTTCCTCCGCCACCTCACCGCTCTCCGCAGCCTCCATGTTTGGAGCAACGAGGTCGAAGACTACTCCGACATCGCCAACTGCCGCGAGCTGCGCGCACTCAATATTCGCACCGACCACCCCTGGCCCATCCTCACCGGTCTCGATACCCTCCCGCACCTCACCCACATTGACTGGCATAGCAACGGCCGCTCCCTCATCGGCCTCCCCACGCTCCCCGCCGTCACCCACTTTCGCCTCAGCGGCGGCCACAGTGTTCACAGCCTCGCCGCCAGCCTCCGGGACTTTCATCAGCTCCCCGCCATGCCACAGCTCGTCCAGTTCTGGGGCGGCAGCTTTTACCGACTCGACGGCATCGAGCGCTACCCGCTCCTGCGCATCGCCCTCATCAAAGGCTACTTCACCACCCTCGCTCCCCTCGCCGCCCTCCGCCACATCACACACCTCCGCGTCAGCAGCCCTCGTTTGGAGGAAGTCGCCAGCGTCATCCCCATCCCCAGCCTCTTCCACTTCGCGGCAGAAAGCGCCCGCCCGCAGGACTGGACACCCCTCTTGGACTCCCCCAGCCTCCGGGAAGTCCACGGCACAGGCTGCGGCACGGCCCAGCCGGACCTCGGCACCGTCCGCATGTTGCTGCCTTCCGCGGATGACCACTTCGCCACCTCCACCCCCCGCCCCTTGCAGCCCCTGCGGCTCTTCGCCTTCACCGCCCATGCCGAGAATGCAGACAAGGCCTTTGGCGCCCAGATCGTCGCCGCCCGTCACGCCCCCATCACCGATCCCCCGCCCTCCTGGCAAAACTGCCCCGCCATGCACGAGTCTGAGCATCGCTGGATCGACGACCGCATCCATGACTGCCTCACCCAGGCCGGCCTCGGCGACATCCCCGGCATCCGCGTCGGTGGTTATGGCCGCCGCCGAAAGCCTGAAGACGACGCCCACCTCTTCAACTCCGAGCCAGGCACCTCCATCGGCCGCAGAGTCGGCATCGACCTCCTCAAAGTCCACGCCATCAGCCGCCTGAGCGACGTCATCGCCGCCGTCCGCCCCCTCCTCGCCACCACCCGCCTCCCCTGGCACGTCCAATTCATCTGCGACGCCGAGCCCGACGCCGACAAATGGGACGCCGACTGGCGTGATGAAGACAGCCCCCAGCAGCGGATCATCGACGACCTCATGGAAGATCAGCGCCGCGAGCAGGAGCGCCGCCGCCAGCAGCTTTATCTCGCCGACGAGCACCGCCTCCGCCTCCTGCGTGAGCAGGGGCACGATCCCGCCCCCGGCGAGTTCCAGACCACCCCGCTGCCCCCGCCAAAGCCCCTGCCAGAAATCAAAATCATCGCCCCCGGTTCCCCGCCCGCCGCCCCCGAGCCCGACCCGGACGAAGACAACCCCTTCGACAACGATGACAGCGGCGGCATCGCCGAAGCCGAGCCCGGCCAGGAAGACCAGGACGAGCACTGGCTCCCCCCGCCGCCCCTCCTTGATCCCAACTTCAACTGGAGCGGCGACCGGCTCTACTTCGCCCTCTACGAAAACACCGTCGAAGTCATGAACCGCCCCAAAGACGCCGAAGCCCTCAGCTACCTCCTCGGCCTCCCGCCCATCTACCCGCCGCAGTAAGTTTCCCGATTCGTTCTCCCCCCGCCGCACAAATCGCCAGGAACCGCTCAGGCTCGACTTTCGGACTTTTCTTGCTCCCACTCGTGGCAGGAAAGGAAGCCGGTCACGATCACGGCGACGGCAAAAGACGCGTTGATAGACCAGTTTCCTGCATGCACGGGGGTTATGCCTGCCGCCTGCTGGATCATGGAATATTCCTCGGCGGCTAGCACGAGATGGAAAAGGTCAGGTGATGCCCCCTAGTTGGAAACTCGGGGCACCCGTTGACGACATTTAAATTCGTTATACTTCGGGACTCATGGCTGGCCTTTCCGGGCTTTCTTCTTGGTCTTGAGCTTCTCGAAGAATTTGGGCTTTCTTGGCCGAAGCTCCTCTTTCGCGGCAGGGGGCGCGGGGTTCGTCAGTCGTGGGCCTCGTTCGCTCCGCTCCTGACGCTCGCTGACGAGCTGGAAGTCCACCTGCTTCTTGAAACGGTCGATGCGGTAGATCTGGGCGGTGACATTGTCCCCGAGGCGGATGGCACGGCGGGTGCGGCGGCCGAGTAGTTGGTTGCGCGCGGGATCGAAGGTGAAGAAGTCGTCCGGGATGGCGGAGAGTGGCACGAGCCCGCTGAGGCCGAGATCGGGCACGTCAATGAAGAAGCCGAAGTTCCGCACGTCGGTGACGAGGGCTGCATAGGCCTGCGGTTTCTTCGAGGCGATCTGGGCTTCGAGGAAGGCGTAGAGTTTGA
>CAYMHJ010000014.1:0-11897 GCA_964390165.1 uncultured Prosthecobacter sp.
AAGGTGAAGATGGCCCCCGAAGTGAAGAAGAAGGAAGACGCTCGCTTGGCGGCCATCAAGAAGGCCGAAGAGGCGGCGAAAAAAGTCGCCGACACCACACCCGCACAGCAGCCGCGCTGGGAAAGCTACGCCGACCTCACCACCGAATGGATGCCGCTGGATGTCAGAGTGCAGCGCGCCAATGGCGTGGAGAAACTCACCGTCGAAGCCGATGGCAGCCTCTTTGCCACAGCCCTGCCTGAAGGCCGACAGACCGCTGGAAGCTACGTTCTCGTCGGAAAAACGCCGCTCATGAACATCACGGCCATCAAGCTGGAGATGCTGCCCGATACTCGTTTGCCAAACAACGGTCCAGGAACCGCTCCTGATGGCAATTTTGTCCTCAGCGAATTCAGCGTCCGTGCCGATCCGGGAGATGCAAAACGCGGCAAACGTGGCGGAGAGGCTGTAACACTGAAGAACCCGAAAGCCGACTTTATGCAGACCGGTTTCGACATCGCCGAAGCTTTGAAGCCAAGGAACCGTGACAAAGGATGGGCCGTGTCACCCGAGGGCGGGTTCCGCCATGAGGCCACCTTTGAGTTCGCCAAACCCATCGCTTATGAAGGAGGTACACAACTCACCGTCACACTCAGCTCGCAGTTCCAGAACGGCAAATACAACCCCGGCAAATTCCGCCTCTGGGTGACCACGAATCCAGTCGTTCGCTTCGGCACCCCCAAGATCATCGCCGATGCCATCAAGACCCCGCTGGCGAAGCGAACCAAGGATCAGCAAGCCGCACTGGCCGCCCACTTCCAGGCCCAGTTCAAGGAACTCCAGGCTCAGAACAAGCTTCTTGCAGCCGCTAAACGCCCACTGCCCGTGGATGCCCAGCTCGTCGCCCTCGAAACCAAGCACACCGAGACCCAAAAGCCGATCACCCTCGACCCCAAACTTGTCCAACTCCGTCGCGATGCCGATCTCAGCGCCAAACAACTCGGCAACAAGCGCCTGACCGCCGCTCAAGACCTCGCCTGGGCCTTGATCAACTCACCGGCGTTCTTGTTTAATCATTGAGGCAAGCCCAGTGATGTGGGCATATCTGCCCGCATCACTTCAAGGGTAGTCCCATTCAATAAGGGGTGTCGAAAACAGCCGCCAGTTGGTGTGAGGAGATCTCGTCGAGTTTATTTTGCCTAGTGATATCACTCGACCCCGAGCTGAATCGGCTGACCGGGTGTATTGCCTGCAAATCAGGCCGGCGAGGAAGTGCTGCATGAGGAGGGTGTCGGTGCCGCATTGCGTGAAGTCGATGCGTTGCTATTCACCTCCCATGGTCGTATGGCTGGTTGTTCACTCTCCACCCTTCTCGTTGTATGCACCGCTGTCTTTGTATTCTAACCATTCTTCTGCTCGGGTTCGGTTCTCATGGGCAAAGCGCTGCCTCCAAGCCTATGCTGACGGGAAAGGTGGTCACCGTGACCATATCAAATTCGGAGGTGGCGGAGACGCGGCGCTGGCGCGAAGTGCGAAAGATGCTGGATGAAAGCATTGCAGCAGGTGCGGCGGCGCTCGTCTTTGACATCAATGTCACATCCGGCAAGGCCCAGACGGCGCTGCCAATGGCTGAGGAGATTGCCCGTCTGAAGGTGCGGACTCTTGCCTTTGTGAATCCATCAGCCATCGCGGGTGGCGCGCTCTTCGCGCTCGGATGTGACGAGATCTGGATGTCTCCAGGGGCGCGCATCGGAGCCGCTCCGCCGGTGATTGTGTCCGATGAAAAGACATCACTCATGGCCCAGGAGACCCTCATGGCGGAGTCGCTCGCCGTGCTGAAGGCAGGCGCACGAAGCCTTTGCAAGCTGAAGGGGCACAACGCTGAGCTTGCCCAGGCATTCATCGACAAAGACGTGGAGTACATCAGTGCTGGACGCGCGCTCTCGGCCAAGGGCGAGTTGCTCCTGCTGGATGGTGATGACGCTTCGGTGGTTGTCGATGGCAGACCATTGCTGGCGCGTGGAGTGGCGCCTGATGTGACGGCGGCGGCGAGGTCGGCCGGTCTTGCAGGTGAAGTGCTGGCACTGACCTCGAACCTGCTGGAACGGCCGGAATCTACTGTGGATGTGACAAACAAGAAGGATGCACCGAACCTAGTCTCCAATGAGACGATTGCTGTTAAAGTGACGGGGGCTTACACGGGAAAGGTTGTGGTGATTCCCGTGGGCGAGGAGGATCTGATCGCGAGAGCACGCTTCGAGTTTATGTCACGCACACTCGAACGCTGCACGGCGGAGGGAGCCGAGGCGGTGATCTTTGATCTCGACACGCCCGGCGGACTCGCCTGGGACACGACCAACTTGATGATGAAGGATCTCCAGAAGCTGAAGCCGCGCAGCTTCGCCTATGTCAATCCACGCGCGCTTTCCGCCGGGGCGATGATTGCCATCGCGACGGATGAGATTTACATGGCCCCTGCCAGTTCCGCAGGTGCCGCCACGCCAGTTTATGGAGGCGGTGGTGAAATGGGTGAAGCTGAACGCGCGAAGATGAACTCTGCCATCATGAGCATGACAAGAACCGTGGCGAAGGAGAAAGGCCGAGACCCGCGTGTGATCGAGGCGATGATCGACATGAACCGCGAGCTGACCGTCAATGGCGAGGTCCTGTGCGCCAAGGGGGAAATTCTGACTCTCGATGCCGAACAGGCGATCCTTCAGGAAAATGGACGGAGCATTTTCGCCAGAGCGATCGTTCCCAGCCTTGCTGAAATCAAGAAGGCGGAGGGATTGAAAGGGGAGATCGTGACTGCAGAGCCGACTGGTTTCGAACACATTGCGATCCTGGTGACGAAGTATGCCGCGATGCTCATCCTGATTGGTATCGCGGGGGGGTATCTGGAGATGCAGGCACCGGGCTTTGGCATTCCGGGCTTCATTTCACTGGCGGCGTTCGGCCTCTTCTTCTTCGGGCATTATGTGGCTGGCAGCCTGGTAGGGCAGGAGACGGCCGTGGTAGCCGGTTTGTTCGTTCTGGGAGTCGTGCTGCTGCTGGTGGAGATATTTATTCTTCCCGGGTCGCTGGTATTTGGGATCACAGGCTTTGTCTGCGTCATGGTGGCGCTGGTTTACACCATGTCCGGCTGGGATGTGGGCAGCCCTGCACCAGGCACGTTGCCTGCGGGCGAGCATGTGCCTGCGGGGATCAACTTTGAACTCTCGACCTATGCGACAGGGCTGCGCAACTTTGCAGTCGGCATCATCGGTGCTGCGGTGGTGATGGTGCTGCTTTGGCGCTATCTACCTAAGGCAAAACCATTTCAGAAACTGGTGCTCATCAAATCTGCTGGTGGCACATTGGAGTCCACGCCTCCCATGACCACTGTGTCCTCGGTTATAATAGGTGATGTGGGTGTGAGTCGCAGTGTACTTAGACCTTATGGAACCATCGAGATCGGAGGTCGGGCGATGGAGGCTACGGTGGAAGGTGGCTTCATCGAGGCGGGCGTCGCCGTGCGGGTGCGAGATATCCAGGGGCCAAAAATCTTGGTGGAGGCTGTCGGCTGATGCTGAAGCGAAACATTCCGCCCCTGCCTGGAACATCAGCAACACATTTTGTCAGCAGTCCTCATCCATTGACCCATGACCAAGGGTCTTGTATCATCGTCGTGAAAGCACTGCCATCTGAACCATGATTGTTACCATCGCCATTATCGTTGTCTTTGGCATCCTGCTCATGGTGGCGGAGACCTTCCTACCTGGAGGCATCGCTGGCACCCTCGGTCTGTTATGCATCCTCGCAGGAATCGCGCTGGCGCTCACGGCGGAGGAACTGGCGCATTGGCCGCTGTGGGGCCGCACGCTGTTCGCCATCAGCATTATCGCATTCTCTTCGATCACTCTTCTCATCTGGATGCGTTGCTTTGCTGTGAAACTCTTCCACCGGGCCTTCACGCTCGAAGCCATCAGTGCGTCACCCAATGCCGATGACGTCCTGGCAGATGGCACCGAGGGCGTCGCCGTCACCGAGCTGCGCCCGATGGGCCGTGCTGAGTTTGGTAGCCGACGGCTGGCCGTTCGCTGCCAGACAGGCTTCGCGCCTCAGGGTTCGCCCGTGAAAGTCATCGGTTCCGAGCCGGGGAACCTTCTCGTTATTATTCAACCTCAACAACAATCCAAATCATGACCATTCAAATAATTCTCATCGGCGGTGCCATCCTGGTTTCGCTGTTTCTGTTCCTCATCATCGCCAAGTTTTTCAATCTATGGCTGCGTGCCCGCATTTCCAACGCGCCCGTCAGCATCGTCAACCTTCTGGCCATGTATCTGCGGGGAGTGCCCAATGCCATGATCGTCGATGCGCGGATCACTGCGGTCAAGGCTGGCATCCCTCTGGCCACGGACGAACTGGAGGCGCACTACCTCGCTGGTGGGCAGGTGCAGCATGTCGTGCTCTCGCTCGTCGCTGCTGACAAGGCGGGCATCCCACTCACCTTTGATCGTGCCTGTGCCATCGACCTGGCGTGCAAGGGCACCTCCAAAACCGTGCTGGACGCAGTGCGCACGAGCATCAATCCCAAGGTCATCGACTGTCCGCATCCCGACATGGGACGTGGTGGAAAAATCGACGCTGTGGCAAAGGATGGCATTTCCCTCCGCGTGCGTGCCCGCGTCACGGTGCGCACCAACCTGGATCGCTTTGTCGGTGGTGCCACTGAGGAGACGGTCATCGCCCGTGTCGGCGAAGGCATCGTCTCTTCCATCGGCTCGTCGGACTCTTATAAAAACGTCATGGAGAACCCGGACAACATTTCCAAGCTCGTGCTGCACAAAGGGGTGGATGCGGGCACAGCGTTTGAGATTCTCTCCATCGACATCGCTGACATCGATGTCGGAGAGAACGTCGGCGCCAAACTCCAGGCCGAGCAGGCTGAGACCGACAAAAAGATCGCGCAGGCCATGGCCGAAGTGCGCCGAGCCGCCGCCGTGGCACTCGAGCAGGAAATGGCCGCGCGCACTCAGGAAATGCGCTCACGCGTGGTCGAGGCCGAGGCTCAGGTGCCGCTGGCGATGGCTGAAGCATTCCGCAATGGGAACCTGGGAGTGATGGATTTTGCGCGCTACAAGAACGTCGTCGCCGACACCGACATGCGTGCCAAAATCGCAGGCCAAGGCACCTCCAACCAAGGATGATCTGCATCCCGATCACGCGAACTTTCTGATCCTCATGCTTGCGGAATACGACATTGGCCAGGTGCTCATCATCGTCATCGCGATGATCGCGGGCTTCGTTCAGTGGCTGTGGTCAAACATTCAGGAAAGGAGGGAAGCTGGAAAGCGGCGGCAGCCTCAGCGCGATGGTGAAATCGATTCCACACAATTCGAGTTAGGCAGGCATCTGGTGCCGCCTGTTCATCCATTGCCTGAGAACGCTGAGCCCACCCCCATTCCGGCGCGTGGCGTCCTCGGTGATTTCATCGAGGGGATCAAAGAGGAGATACGCAAAGCTCAGGCGGAGCTTGAGCCCGCTTCGAAACCCGTCCAGTCGCCCACTCGTGAGTCGCCTCCGCTCCGCCGTCACCTGCCCAAGCCGCCCGCATTGGTCACGGCCACACCGAAACCTGCACAGGAGGTGGCACCAGCGCTCGTGGCTGAGCAGAAACCTGCTCAGGTCGTCACCAAGCGTGACGACTTCGAGGTGCTGCGCTCCAGCATCCGAAACCCTGAGTCGCTGAGGAATGCTGTCATACTGCGTGAGATTCTCGGTCCGCCAAAAGCGCTGCAATCCGAGGGCTGGATAGATTGAAGATTGCTGTGTGGAGAACCTTGGCCACATATTGGCTGGGTGAAGCCGTCTCTGCTGTCATGATCAAAGTCCGTCTGCATACCCAGCCGAGGTCAGTTCCGTGCCAGCCACTTGGCGAACGTCCGACCCTGGAGGCGTAGCTGATGAAGTGGTGGGTGGGGGTTTGCATGCCGCGAGAATGAGGATGTAGAGTAGTTGCCTCCTGTCACGAAAGAGATAGGAGCCATCCTGCCATGAAACCAATCTTCCTCCTCACCATCTCCCTCCTGCTCAGCATCGCTCAGGCTGAACCTGCCAAAGTCCGCCTATGGCCGGAGGGAGCGCCGGGGGCGAAGGGGCAGGAGGACAAGGATCAGCCTTTTGTCTATGTCTGGCCTGCCGCGAAGGAGAAGGCCAATGGCGCGGCCTTTGTGGTCTGTCCAGGCGGCGGCTATGGAGGATTGGCCGCCGACCATGAGGGCACGCAGGTGGCGAAGTGGTTCAATGGGCTCGGCGTCTCGGCTTTCGTGCTGCACTACCGCCTCGGCAGCCAGGGTTATCATTATCCGATTCAGCTCATGGACGTGCAGCGGGCGATCCGCCATGTGCGGGCGAATGCAAAGGAGTATGGCATCGACCCGAACCGCATCGGCATCGTCGGCTTCTCTGCTGGCGGACACCTCACCTCCATGGCGGCGACTCTCTTCGATGAAAAGCCCGCAGGCATGACGAACGACGCGGTGGATCAGGTCAGTGCTCGTCCCGATGTTGCCGCGCCGACTTACCCCGTAATTTCGATGATCGAGGATTACCGCCACGATGGCTCACGAAAAAATCTGCTCGGCCCGAACAACACGGACGAACTCGCCGCGCAGGTCAGCACCGAGCGCCGCGTGACTCCACAGACACCACCGATCTTCCTTTTCCAGACCGATGAAGACACGGCAGTGCCTGCGGAAAACGCTGTCGCCTTTTACCTCGCCTGCCGGAAAAACAAAGTCCCTGCCGAGTTGCACAGCTATCGCCCAGGCCCACACGGTGTCGGCCTTTTCCTCAGCGATCCCGTGCTCGGCACTTGGAGTAGTCACTTGCGCGACTGGCTGCGCAATCAGGGCTTCCTGAAGCCTGCGAAGCGCACCGCGATCACCGGCAAAGTCACGATCAATGGCACGCCCGTGAGCTGGGGTGGAGTCGTCTTCACGCCCGAAGATCCCAGCGCCCCCGTCGCCTCCGCACGAGTCATGCGTGGCAATTTCAAGCTCGACGAAAAGAATGGTCCCGTGCTCGGCAAAGTCAAAATCACCGTCAACTACAGCGCCGCCGATGTTCCTGGACTCGACACGCCTGATGGCACAGCGACGACGAAAGAGCAGAAGCCCGGCGCAGGTGACTGGACGCTGGAGATCAGCGAGAAGCAGCATGCGCTGACGCTCGAAGCCACCCGCTGATCATGCCCCGTCCCACGCTTGCCGACATCGCCGCGCAGCTTGGCATCTCGAAGATGTCTGTGTCACGCGCGCTGCGTGGCGAGCGGCAGGTGAGTGGGGAGCTTCGTGAGCGAGTGGTGCAGACGGCGGAGTCGATGGGCTATCGACCCGATCCCGAGATCGCGAAGCTGATGACGCATATGCGGCGCTCGAAGCAGGTGGCCTCGCCCACCACGCTCGCGTTTGTTTGGGCGGAGAAGGATGCGGAAGATGTGAAGACATCTTCGTGGTCGCGTGAATTGCTGCGTGGTGCTCACGAGCGTGCGGATCAGTTGGGTTATCGGCTGGAGGAGTTTCATCTCAAGGCACGCGGCATGACCTCGCGGAGGCTTTCTGGTATTCTTGAAGCACGCGGCATACCCGGCTTCATCCTCTCGCCGCTCATTTCGCGCAGTCGCGGGCATGTCTCCATGGCTTGGGAGAAATTTAGCAGTGTCGTCGTCGGCCTCGGCTATGCGCGACCAGCGCTACATCGGGTGCACCACCATCACTTTTTGGGCATGATGACCGCACTGCGGATGTTGAAAAAGCAGGGCTTCCGCCGCATCGGCTTCTATGGCGGCAGCACCATCAATGAGCGGATGTATCGCGCATGGTCGGCGAGCTTTCTGGCGCACCATCCGCTGCCGCTCGCGCAGGCCACGGAGTTGATCGGACTGCGTCGTGAGATCAGTCGAACGGATTTCCAGACTTGGCTGAAATCGGCCAAACCCGATGTCGTCATCGAAGCAGGACATCTTCTAAACGACTGGTTCCCCACCGGCAGCAAGATCGCTCATGTCACCCTCGCGTGGCGGGCCGATTACCCTGGTGTGCCTGGCATCGATCAGCAGGCGCATGTGCTCGGCGCTGCCGCCGTGGACCTGCTTGTGGCGCAGCATCGGCAGAATGAACTTGGCATCCCCGAGCATCCGAAGATGCTCATGACCGAGGGCCTCTGGCGCGCTGCAAGATAGGTGGTGCGCCTTCGTTAAACGCCGCCTCATGCGCGCCCTGTTCTTTCTCTTCGCCCTCTGCCCCCTGCTCTCAATGGCGGCAAAGCCCAACGTCCTGCTCATCTGTGTCGATGATCTGAAGCCCACCATCGGCTGCTTTGGCGACATCCACGCGAAGACGCCGAACATCGACCGACTCGCCGCACGCGGGATGGTCTTTGAAAAGGCATTCTGCAATCAGGCTGTGTGCTCGCCCTCGCGCAATGCTCTGCTCACCAGCCTGCGTCCGCAGACCCTAGGCATCTACGAACTCAGCACAAACTTCCGCAAAGGCGCACCCGATGCCGTCACGTTGCCGCAGCATTTCAAAAACAACGGCTACCGCTCCGAAGGTCTCGGCAAAATCTTCCACGTCGGACATGGCAATGTGAATGACGAAGCCTCGTGGAGCGTGCCGCACTTCACACCCAAAGCCGCCAGCTACGCACTGCCAGAGAACTCTCCATCCGCTGAAGAGACGGCGAAAAAGAAGGCCGCCAATCCCAAAGTCGATTCCTGGAAACTCCCCCGCGGCGCTCCAACGGAAAGCGCTGACGTGCCCGACAATCGCTATGGCGATGGATTGATCGCCGAGGAAGCCATCAAACGTCTCGAAGCTGCGAAGCAAAAGCCAGACGAGCCCTTCTTTCTCGTGGTCGGATTCATGAAACCTCACCTCCCCTTCATCGCGCCGAAGAAATACTGGGACCTCTACGATCCCGAAAAGCTGCCACAGCCAGCTTTGGACAAAGCTCCCGAAGGCGCGCCTGAGTTTGCTCCATCGTCGTGGGGAGAGTTGCGGCAATACAAAGACATGCCCGCCAAAGGCCCCGTCACTCCCGAACAGCAGCGTCAGCTCATCCACGGCTACTATGCCGCCACGAGTTACATGGATGCGCAGCTCGGCAAAGTGCTGGATGCCCTGGATGCCACCGGCCTTGCCTCAAACACCCTCATCGCCTTCTGGGGAGATCACGGCTGGCATCTCGGTGATCACGGAATGTGGTGCAAACACTCCAACTACGAGCAGGCGGCGCGCATCCCCGTGATCGTCAGCGCGCCTGGCATCACCAAGGCAGGCTCACGCACGCAGTCCCTCATCGAGACCGTGGACATCTTCCCCACGCTTGCCGAGCTGGCTGGGATCACCGCACCCGCCACACTTGATGGCCGCAGCTTCGTTCCTGTGCTCAAAGACGCATCTGCCAGCACCCGTGACCACGCCATCCACGTCTATCCGCGTGGCGAAGGCATGGGCCGTGCCATCCGCACGGATCGTTACCGCCTCGTCGAGTGGAAACCTATCGGCGCGAGTGTCGACAAGGCTGTGTTTGAGCTTTACGACTATCAAACCGACCCGCTGGAGTCAAAAAACCTCGCCAGTGAGCAACCCGCCATCGTGACCGAACTCCGCGCCCTTCTGGCGAAGCATCCTGAAGCCAAACCACAGATCCAAAACAAGCCCGCTGCCAAGAAAGCCGAGCCAGCCAAGAAAAAGTCCACCAAGGATCGCGGAGCCATGTTTGACTCTCGCGACAAGGACAAAGACGGCCTGCTCACACGAGAAGAGTTTCTCCTCAATCAGCCCGATCCCGAAGAAGCGCCGAAGCGCTTCCCTCAGTTCGATACCGATAAGAACGGCAGCCTGAGCCGCGAGGAGTTCATCAAAGGTGGCAAAAAGTAAGGCCGTCACAGCAGACGGGCTCACCAGCACTCAGCTACTCAGTAAGCTTCTTCCACACTGTAAGTCCAAGGCAGTGGTCCGTTGAAACCGTTGTTGTAGTCGAAGTGCATGAAGTAAGCGCGGTCATAACCGGTGCCACCATTCACATCCACGTAGCTGTTGAAGTCATTACCGACCGTGTCCACCGCAGGGTTTGAGCCAGCAGCGAAGATGTCATTGCCTGCGCCGAGATTGATCCGCACATAGCCGTCAAAGATGCTGTAGATGGAGGAGACCTCAGTGTCGGTATCGAAGGCCACGTAGTCATCACCACCTCCGGTGTTGACGGTCACCGCACGATCAAAGATGCCGTCCCGCACGATGACATCGCTTTCAGCAGCGCCTGCCAGATTGATGCCGACATTGCCCCGGAAGTCGCTGTCGATCAGCCGCACGATGTCGATGCCCCCGAAGGCGACGGCGGTATTCACCGTAAGATTGCCGTAGATGTCTGCATCCCGCACCATGACATCAGCACTGCCAGCGCCTGTGCTGATGCTGACATTGCCGCGCACGGTCACGAGACTGGAGACGCCTGTGCTTTCGCCGACATCCACCACATCATTGCCAGCGGCAGCGGAGTATGTGAAGGCACCCACTGAACCGCTGATGGCATTGAGACCAAAAGAGTTGTTCCCAGAAGAAGCAGCCATGCTCACCGCGCCACCGATGATGGCGCTCGGACCATCAATAAGCAGGACATCATTCCCACTGCCACCGCTGTAGCTTAGCCTGCCGCCGATGCTCAGCGAATCGAAGGGATTCAGATCGAGCAGGTTGGTGCCTGCGCCACCGTTGAAGCTCATGTTGCCTGTCACCTGCAGCGCTTCATTGGAAAAAGTGACGCTATCCTGATGGCTGCCGCCCGCATAGCTCAGCGTCCTGGCTTTGACCAGCGTAGCATCACTGCTCAGCACGCTGTTGGCACCGTGACCGAGTCCGATGGCAAAGGTGCCAAGCGTTTCGATGCCGCCCACCAGAGTAACGAGGTCATCTCCAGCGGCAGAAGTGAGAGTAAGGTTTCCTGAAACGCGAAGGCTGTCATCCGTCAGCGCACCGATCTCGAAGTCCGTGAAACTAGCCGTGCTCGTGCGCAGGGTGACAGACCCTCTCACATCCGTCAGTTCCGCGGCGAGGATAAAGGTCTGCTGCTCAACGGCTGATCCACCGCCAACAGCGCTGATGCTGCCATTGGAAAGCAGCGTGGTCGCATTCACATCGAATGTATTTTCACCTTTGCCGAGATCGACCGAGAAACCTTTGGCGAAGAAGAGGTCACCGCCAGCGGTAAAGTAATCATGGCCGTTGCCGAGGCGAATCGTCGTGACCCCACCGATGCTGGTACTGGTGAAATCCACGATGTCATCGCCCTCGCCGCCATCGATGGTGACGGTGCTTGGAATGATGGCCTCTGAGATGAGCATATCATCATTCCCCGCGCCAAGGCTGGCTTTGAGAGAAAGAGGAGCGGCAAAGGTGATGCTGGAGAGCGCTGGTCCACCGTTCATTTTGAACAGCGTGTCGCCACCCGCTTGGGAGGCGATGGTCCAGTCGTTGCCAGACTCGGTGATCTGGAGATCATTGGCGAAAGCATCGCCCGTAATCGTGAGCGCTCCTGCGGTGGTCAGGCTGAGAGTGACGATGCCAGCGGGGGCCAGGCGAGATTCCAGGGATTCGAGAACTGGAGAGGAGGGCGTCTTTTTCATAATAGCGCGGTTGAGTGCGGTCTTATGGACAGACGGAGCTGTTTATTTATTCGAGCGATGTCTGGGCGTCTTCTCAGCGGCCGCCAGGACTCTTAAAAAGCGGTGTCAGCGCTTTCTTCAGTTGCGGGAGCAGCGGCTTGATGGACTCCGCCGCCTTTTCCCCCGCCTCCTTCATCGCTTCCGGATTGGTTTCGGGCCGGGATTCTCTGTCAGACTGTGAGACACCGCGCAGAAGCTTGGCCTC
>CAYMHJ010000014.1:11907-41498 GCA_964390165.1 uncultured Prosthecobacter sp.
GTATTCCAGAAGTTCACTGAAAGGCAGGAAGACGATGCCGGGCAGGCCGCGCACCCGCACCTGGGCATCCATGTCGAGCCGGTCATTGATGAAGTCGATGCTGCCATCCAGCAAAATCTTGAAGGTGCTCGTCAACGCCTCAAAATCCTTCGTCACCATGAAGCCATCCGCGATACTGAAGGTGCAGTCCGCCTCTTTCGCAATGTTATAACCTGCGATCTGTTTGGGCAGAATAGTGCCGAGTACAGGCGCCAGCATTCCGACGATGGGGATGGAGTAGAGATTGCCGTTTAAAATCGTCAGCGCGCCGTTGCCTTTGAGGGCCTTCCAGTCGTTCATCCTTCCGGTGAACTTGAAGTAACCTGTGGCATCTCCCTGCGAGTCATTGCCCTTCCAATAGATGTCTGCAAACCTTGGCAGGCTGATGTTTTTCATCTGCATTTCTCCAGCGTAAGCCTGTGGATCTCGCGCTCCGTCCGTGGTGCCTTTGAGCGTAAAACTGCCTTCCATCACTGCGGCCTGGATATCAAAGTTCACCCCTCTGCCACGATCAAACACCTCCGCACGCACCTTCTCAAAGGGCATGTCCTTGCTGAAGACCTCGTAGGGAAATCTGGCGGCGGTGACCAGGACGCTGAAGTTGTCTGATTCAGGTCGCAAATCAACGCGTCCCCTGGCGTTCATTGGCCCGCCGAAAAGCTGGCCGCTCACATCGAAATCCATGTCCATGCCTTTGAAGCTCAGCTCTCCTTTGGGCGATCGGATGGTGTAATCCTCATTAAACAGGGAGTAGCGCCCCGTGCCGCTCGGGTGCTGGAATTTCACCATGAAATCACTCTTCGCTGGATCACGATAAAAAATCGTGCCCGAGACCTCCGACTGAGTCGTGTTTGGCAGGCGATATTTCGCGATGATTTCAGCCGTCTTCGGCGCGAAGACACCGACGAGTCCCACGGGATCAAGTCGTGATTTTGTGCCCTCGAGTTTCACCCACTTCTCCAAATCATCCACCTCCACATGGGCGGCCTCAGCTTCACCCTCCGCCCGACGCACCTTCACATTCCGGTAGTGCTGCTTCGGATGCTGGAACTCCACATCCGCCTGAAGCTCCTCTAAAAACAGGCCGCGATACTTGAAGCGCCGCAGATCACCCTTCCCCAGATTCAGGCATTTCTGCGGATCAAACACAGGCCCGCTGCCATTAAGCTCCAGGTTGATGGAAGACTCCGGTGTAAATTCGAAACGCTGAATGATGTCCCTCGTCTGCTTCATCTTGGCGAAAGGCAGGAAGGCATTCGGGTCCATCCGCAGCAGGACTTCATAGCGCGCGCCCTGTCCTTCATGCACGAGGGACTGTGCCGCCATCGTGCCGGTCTTGTGTCGCAGGAGCAGATCGCGGATGTACACTCCCTCAGGCGCCACGCCGATGTTCGCCGCCAGCCCATCGAAGACCTCGCCGCGCGTGCTGAATCGTCCGCAGTCCAGCCTGCCCGTTACATGCACCGGACGTTTGTGCGGCGCGAGCGGCCCGTTCACATGCCAAACGCCCTCCAGCGCCAGATGGGGAGACTCATAGAAGACGATTTCGCGCAGGTTGTCATTGTCGAGGAATGCCTGCGCCACACCTGGTAGATCCGCGCTCGAGGTGAGGTGGAAGCGCACATCCTCCGCACCCATGTTCCAGGCTGCGCTGGCGCTCACTTCACCTAGCCGGTCTTTGAGATACAATCGCGTCAGATCCACAAAGCCGGCCTCATACTGCGCCTCAGCTCGCAGAGATTCACAGGTGTAGCTGCCATAGCTTAGCCCCTCGGCATCGAAAAAGAGACGCACGCTCATCTCCATGGGCCGGGTCAGCTCTCCATGCACTTCAAGATTCAGCCTGGGTGTGCTGGTAAACTGGAAGCGCTTCAACCACTCCAGCCCGTTGCGGATGAGCAGCCGGTGCTCGTGCAGATTCTGAACCTTCTCCATCGTGGTTCTATCGCTTTTCACAGGCTCGGCTGGCACTGGCTCTTTTTTGTTCGGCAGCAGCAGTTCTCCACTGATGTGCAGGATGATCCCGGCGAGCTTTCCCTCCGCCTCCTGGAGATCGATTCGGCCATCCTGAATGAAGGCTCGCGCGCTCAAGTCCTCGATCTGGATCACTGCTGCCTCTCTTCCCGTCGCAGGGTCAGCGCTCTCAACCGGCAAAGTCACTGTGGTGTGGCTGAGTTCCAGTCCCTCCACGACAAAGGTCTTCTCCAGCAGCTTGCCAAGATTGAAGTCGAGATTCAGGTGATCCATCTCGACGAGCACCTGCTTCCGTCCCGCATCCGTGAAGACCTGCACATCCTGCGCCATGATCCCTCCGATCGGGTTCACCAGCAGCCGCTTGAAGTCCACATGTAGTCCACGCTCCGCGAGTTCCCCGATCACAAACTCCCGCCACGTGCGCCCAAAGGCATCCGTGCCCATATAGATCACCCCCGCCAGCAGACTGCTGCCGATCACGAGCTTGAAGAGCTTGGAGACGAATTTTTTCAACTTCTCGGAAGGTGCCTGCGGCTGGTGTGAGGGTCAAGAGGCCAAGAGCTCATTGGGAAGCTCCCCGCTTGACCTTCCTGACCATCTCTTGACCTCTTAACCCCGCCATGTCCGAACCCCTCAGCACCCGCCTCAGCCGCAGCGTCTCGGCGGATTTCTTCCGCCCGCTTGCCCGGCCCTCTGCGCCGGTGTATGTGGACTGCGCGGACCGGCTGATTGAGGAAGCGGGCGAGGCAGGCAGACTTTCGCAGCGGGAGACGACGGAGATCATCAAGGAAGTCATCGCGAAGCATCCATTGTCCTTGCTTGCCGAGGATGAAGGCGCGGCTCTGCGTGATGCCCGACAGCGCGCCGGACAGTTTTTCAATCGCCTCATCGCCGCCGGATGGCTCGAAGACCAGGCGCTCGGCCTGCATGAGCGCTGGGCCGTCATCACACCCGGGCTCCGGCCTCTGCTGCGCATGCTGCGTGACCTCGCGGAGGATCGCGTGGCCGAACTGAAGACCTTCGCCGACACCCTGCGCGGCCTTTGCCAGACGCTGGAAGAGCGTGGCGTGCTCGATCCGCAGATCAAACAGCCCGACCAGCTCCGCTCCACCATCACCGATCTGTCCCAGCGGCTCGAGCGTGCCATCGAGCAGCTTCACGCCGTGGAGAAAATCGTCACCAGCTTCGAGCAACGGCAAAGACAGACCGCTACCGCCGCCGACACGCTCAGCCTGCTTTATGAGGAGTTCGGCCAAGGTCAGCACATGGTCTGCTATGATGCGCTTCGTCGCGGTGGATTGCTCACGAGGATCGAAAATGCCCGCAGCACCATCTCCGAGCGTCATGACGATCCGCTCATGCGCGAGCGGCTCGCCGCCGGTCTGCGCGAGCACTACGGCTACGAGGATCGTGATGCCTATGACCATGCCGTGATGATGCTCACGAAGCTCGAGCGCGACCTCGGCGGCCTCAAACGCCGCGCTGAGGCCATCGACCTGCGCATGGCGGCCTTCAATCGCCTCAGCCAGCAGCGCTATCGCTACCAGACCGAACTTCGCGGTCGCCGCCCAGAGCTGATCAAAGCCTACTGCGATGCCATGAATGCCACGCATGCTGGCAGCCGCTTCTCCGAGTTTGCCGGACAGCCAGCCGACTTCACCCCGCGCTGTGTTGAAACCAAGTTCTTCTACGGCACCGAGTCCCTCTACAAACCGCGCCGCACGAAGTCGCCCGTCGATCTCACCTTTGGTCAAAGCGGAGCCTCGAAGCAGAGCGAGGACGAGGTGCTCGCCGCCTGGAAAGAGCGCCAGCGGCTCGCCCTCACCCCGCAGCGTGCCGCCCGCCTCGTCGCAAAGCTTCTACCGACCAAAAAAGGCCGCACGAGCACCGAAGACATCACTTTGGAGACCACCGACGACCTTCTCGATCTGCTCGCCGTCGTCGCCTACGAGCACGCCCCGGCCCTCGCGGGCAAACGCATCCGCTGGAGTGTCGATGGCCTCCGCCGCCGCAACGGCCTGGAACCCCACATCATTGAACACGACCAACTCGCCGGGCATCGCATCGAGCGCTTTGCCATCACAAGAGAGGCTTGAGCTAGCCCCACGCCACGCCATCATCCGCGCCCCATGTCTGCCACCTCCTCCGATCCTCTCTGGCCCCGCTCCTTTTGGAGTGATGTGCCGGACAGTGACCGCACTGCGCTGCGCGAGGTGCTGGCGGAGCTGCTCGGTCGCGGCGTCTTGCTGGGAGATGAAGGCAGCGGACGCGAGCTCTACATGCTGGCACGTGACCACTACCGCACGCATGTGGAGGACTACCTCGCGCCGCTGGCACTGGAGCTGATCATCGATGACGAGCACTCGCTGCTACAGGCGCGGCCACGCACGGAGTCCTGCCTGCTCCTCGGTCGTTTTGATAAAGACGAGACGCTGGTCCTGCTCGCGCTGTGGCGTCTTTACGATGATGAAATCAGCACCGGCACTCAGGAGGCTGTGATTGTGACCGTGGATCAGCTCTGGGCCGCGCTGAAAGTGTTCTTTGACCGCATCGAGCCGCCGAGCCCGGCGCAGATCGAATCGACACTTCCCAAGCTTCGGCGGCATCGTCTGATCCGCACTTTGAAGCCGGAAGGCATGACTCAGACAGGCGAGATGCAGATTGAGATCCTGCCGAGCCTTGCACGCGTCATTCCCTTTGATGACATCACGGCCTGGCAGGCACGGATCGAAGCTCATCAACCCGCTCGCGATGCCGAACAGGAGGTGCCGACATGAATTCGCGCATCACCCTCAGTCGCATCCTCGCGGTGAACTGGTATGGCTACCGGCAGTTCATCGACGTCGCAGGCCTCACGCTGATCACCGGAGCCAATGGCAGCGGCAAAAGTGCTTTGCTGGACCTCATTCAGTTCGTGATGCTCGGCGAGCAGCAGAGCCGCTTTAACAAAGCCGCCGCAGGTGCTGGAAGCGGACGTTCACTGCGCGGCTACTGCCTTTGCGATACCAACACCACCGGTCGCGACGGTGCCGAACGCTACCTGCGCCCCAGCAGCGTCACTCTCGCCGCGCTGGAGTTCACTTGGCCGCTGGAATCTGGCGAGACCGAACCTCGTCGCGAGACCTGGGGGGCACGCATCGAGTATGAAGGACCCACGGCGAAGCCTTCGACGATCTGGTTCCGCGCTGGACGCCGACTCGCATGGCAGGATTTCCTCAACAACGAAGCCGGACCACAGGCGATGCAGTTCCTGCCTGAGGATGAGTTTCGCACCCGTGTGAAGCGCGAACTCGACGGAGATGTCTGGGACCGCCAGAAGGCTTATCTCGATGAGATGGCACAGCGTTCGCATCTCGGATTCGATCCCGAGCAGATGGGCAAGACCCTGCCTCGCGCCATGGCCTTCGAGCCGGAGAGCAACTTCGAAAAGTTCGTCCGCGAGTTCCTGCTGGAGCCTGGAATGCCGGATGTGAAGGCGGTGAAGGCCAGCGTGGATGCGCATCGCCGAGCACAGGAGCGGCTGGAGAAGATGTATGATCAGCTTGAGCGCTTGAAACGCATCTCCGCGCATCATCAGGACTGGAGCACCTCGAAGCGTGAATCCGCCCTCTACTGGCATTTGAGCGAGGCTTTGAAGCATGAGGAAGCTCTGGAAAATCTGAATCGACGCCGCGCCACGCTGGAAGCCAAACGCGCCGAGCATGCCGACAACCAGGAAGCTCACGAGCAAGCCATGCAGGAGCGTGAAAGGCTCCGCGCTGCTGTGGATGCCGCACGCGCCGCGCTGGGTGACAAAGCGGTGAAGCTGGAGGAAAACGACCGCCGTCGTCGCGAGCTGGAAAAGGAGATCGACCGCCTCGAAGAGACTGCCAAAAGCGTGCGTGAGCTATTGCGCGACCGTGTCCGCCGCTGGCAGGACTGGACGCTTCATGCCTCACGACTCGGGCTCGACATCCCCGACAGCGCTTCGACTCTGCTTTCCTCCATGCAGAGTGCGGATGAGAGCCGCGCGCTCGGTGCCGCACGCGACATGCCGCCGGTTTACAACCTGCTTCGTGATCAGGCCATGGAGGCGCTGCGGCCCATCGAGGCTCGTCTGGCGGAGCATGAGTCCCGCAAGACCGCGCTGCAAAAAGATCTCGGCCATCTTCAGGAAGGTCAGGCGGCTCCAGCACCACTTCTGAACGCGCTTTTGGCTCGCGGCCAGCGTGCCACCGTGCTGGGCAGGATCGTGGAAGTGAAGCCGGCGGCGGAGAAATGGTGGCCGCTGTTGGAAACGATGCTCGGCATTCACCGCCGAGCCATCCTGCCGGAAGACTTCAAAGCCGCCTGGGATCAGGCCCAGCAAACTCCAAGCCCGACAGAGCCTCTGATTCATCCCGCGGAAGTGCTACAAACCTCCGCCAAGGCGGAGAAAGGCTCGCTGCGTGAGTTTTTGGAGACGAAACACGAAGTCGCAGGTCGGCTGCTGGATCATCTGCTCGGCGACATCATTGCCGTGAACAAAGCTTCACAGCTCGACAAGCATGCCCGCGCCATTTCACTCGATGGCTGGCTCAAAGATCCGCCGCGCCGACTGAAGCTGGTGCCTGAAAAGGAACTCACTCTCGGCGAAGAAGGTCTGCGCCGCCTGCGTGACCTCCGCGAAGGTGAGCTGCGTGACACGGAAGCCGTAATCGCCGAGGTGCGGTTGGATTGCGACGATCTCCGCGCCTTCATCAATCGAGGTCGCGAGTCGCGGCTGGACCACTTCAGCGCTCCCGATGCCGCCAACGAACTCCATTTACTGCCACGTCTGCGCTCCGAGCTGGGCGAGCTGCGTGCGACTTGGGAACTCCTAGCTACGCCGGATCATGTTCAGGCCATGGAAAACCTGCGGGTGCAAAACGCCACGCTGGAAGGCATCCACGAACGCATCGGCAGCCTGAAGACAGCCATCACCGCCTTCACCGTGGAGCAAGCGAAGCTGGAAGATGCCCTGAGCGAGGACGTCACGCTCGAAGAGCAGACCCGCATCGCCCGCCAGACTTCACGCGCTCTCGTGCGAGGCATCAGCGATGATGAGATCAGCAAGCGCATCGCCGCTGAGCGGCAGAAGTCCACGTCGTGGCGCCGATCCATAGAAATGGCCGCCACGCTGGCCGTGCAGCTCGAAACCCGTGCCCAGGAAGCCCGCCGCCTCCGTGATGAGCAGCGCCGTGAACTTGTCGCTGTTCATGCCGACCTCGGGGATGCTCTCGATGCCGAGTCAGAGGACAACGACGCCTACGATCAGCGCCGCGAGGATCTCGAATCGCATGAGCTGGAGCGTTTCAAAACCGCCGCACTCGAAGCCAAACGCGAGTGGGAAGACCGTCTCCAGCATCAGGTGCTCGACGTTCTCCGCGAGAAGCTCAGCGAAGCCGACCGCACCAAACGCGAACTCAATCGCGCCATGGATCACGAGATCGGCGGATGGCGTTACCAGCTCACCAGCCGCGCCGACAAGGCCCACAGCGCCATCTGGACGCTCGTGGAGAAAGGCCTGCCCAGCGGCAGCGAGATGGAACTCTTCAACGCTGCCGGACGTGAGGACATCGAGCGAGCCAAAGCCGAGCTGATGGCCGCGATTGATGCCGCCGACAATCCCGAGGACAAACGCCACCAACGCGCTCTCGACTACCGCTACTACCACCACTGGGACATTGAGGCCAAGCCCGCTGGTCGTGGCGATGCCGCCGCCATCAGTCTGAATAAGAGCGCGAAGAAGCAGAGCGGCGGTGAGAACCAAGCACCCTTCTTTGTCGCCACGCTCGCCGCCTTCCGCCGTGTCTATGATCTTGGCCGCCGCGATGATCCACAAAACCTCGGCCTCGTGGTCATGGACGAAGCCTTCAGCAAGCTCAGCGGAGATCGCATCGACGACTGTCTCGCCCTTGCTCGCAACTTCGGCCTCCAGCTCATCATGGCCTTCCCCGAAGACCGCCTGCCCACCATGTTCCAGCACGCCGACACCGTCGTGCAATGCCGCGTCGAGCGCACCTACGACGAACAAACCGAACAGGTGCAGAACATCGAGAACTGGGTCGTGCGTGTGGAAGGCTCACGGCTCGCGGAGCTGATGGAGTAAAAGTGATGCACTCATGCGCTGGCTGCAAACTCTTCACGAGCAATGGATGTCCGCCCGGAAGCGACGGGTGACAGCTTCCGTCCGCCCGTTTCGCCGGGAATGGGATGACCTACTCGACGACGCTGGCTTGAAGTCAGCAGAGGATCGTCAGACAGCATTACGCGAGGCGGAAAGGATGCCGCAGCTCAAACTGCACCGCTTGAAGGGTCGTCCACACATCGTCTTGAAGATCGAAGTGCCGCTCGAATCCGAAGCGTGGCTGCATGCCCAGTTTGGCTCAAAAGCCGGTGCTGAGGTTCAAAGCGCAGCCCTGGAGGTCGTGGAGCATTGGGCGACGAAAACTCATCCGCTGGTGCCGGAGGCTTGGGATGTGCTCACGAGCCATTTGATGACCGAGTTTGCCATTCCGCGAGCGGTGGAACCGTTTCGCTGGTTGGAGACAGAGCGGGTGAACGAGCTTCTCGGTCTGCTTTTCGCGCTCACAAGCCGAGAGTGGCCGGAAGGCACCTTGATTCGCGATGCGAGCACGCAGATCGGCCAGGACTCGAAGTATCTCGAAGCTCAGCAGAGCTTCATCGAGCGGGCGTTGGAGGTGCTTTTCGGACGAGAGACGCCGCTGGAGGCACTGGGCATCCAGACCAGCAACAGCGTGCTGCATTACTGCGGTCCGTTGGTGCTCCACTTCGCAGATCATGCAAAGGCTCTCGATCTGCGTTTCGAGTCCACGCTTTCCGTGGCCGAGTTAGAGAAGGCCACACTCATCTCAACCACGGCGGAGCATGTGCTTACGGTTGAGAATAGAAAGACCACCTTCCTTCAGTTCGCCCGAGCGGATGAGGCGCGCAGCACACTGATCGTCGCCACTTCGTTTCCGACTCAGGCAGTTCGTCTGCTTTTGCAGAAACTGCCGAAGCAACTGCCACTCCATCACTTTGGCGACACTGATCCGGCTGGCTGGGACATCCTGCGCAAGCTCCGCAAGGTCTCTGGACGTGAGGTGCAGCCATTTCACATGCGCTGGCGGCCTGCGCCGACTTCAGCAGCTCTCACTCGTCGTGATCATCAAATCATCACGCGGCTGCTCGATGACCCACGAATGGCTGATTGCCATGAAAGCCTGCAAGCGATGCTCGCCTCCGGGCAACGCGGAGACTTTGAGCAAGAGTCCCTGGGAGCACCGACCTTGCGCGGCTGGCCCTTCGTAGAACGAGTTTCCAACTCGTAAACTGGTGCGGTGAGTTTGAAACTCACCCAACATGGCGAGATAAAATCGCGCCCCGCCGGTGTACGACTTGATAAGTCGGTTTACCCTCCTTACCCGCCTCCATGAAACTCCGCCTGCTCCTCCTCACCTCCCTTCTAGCACTCACACTCCACGCGAACGAGCCGACGAATGCGAAGGAGGCGGCGGAGAAGAAGGCTGCGGCGAACAAGGTGACGGCGGAGAAGTTTGCACTGTGGAAGGCGACGTTGCCGCCGGAACAGCAGGCATGGGAGACGGTGCTGGAGGAGAACCTCGGCATGGGCTTTTATTTGCCGCTGTATCAGGCGGACAAGCTGGCGGGTCGTGTCACGGCCTGGGACTATGTGAAGGATGATTCGAAGCTGCCACGCGTGCTGCTGATTGGAGATTCAGTCTCGCGTGGCTACACGCTGGCGACTCGAAAGGAGCTGGCGGGTGCGGCGAATGTGCATCGCGCGCCGGAGAACTGCGGATCGACGGCGAATGGGCTGAAGAAGCTGAAGGTGTGGCTCGGGGAAGGAAAGTGGGACATCATTCACTTCAACTTTGGGATTCATGATCGGAAGACGCCGCTGGCGGATTACGAAAAGCGGCTGGATGACATCACGACTCAACTGAAGGCGACGGGCGCGAAGGTGATCTGGGCGAGCACGACGCCGGTGGCGGAAGGCGGGATGAAGGATGCGACACCAAGGGATCTCGTGGCGCGCAATGAAGCGGCGGCGCGAGTGATGGCTAAGCATGGCGTGGAGATCGATGATCTGTATGCGGCGATGCTGCCGCATCTGGCGGAGTATCAGAATCCAAAGGATGTCCACTTCGGCGAGCCTGGGTATCAATTCCTCGGCCAGCAGGTGGCGGAATCCATCAGGAAACACATTCCGCTGCTGACAAAAGTGAACACGGCGGTGATCCCGATGGGGAAGCTGGAAAAAGATGGTTACGGCTGGGAGGAACGGCACGAGGCCATCATGAAGATCAAGGCGGAGATCAATCCCGAGATCGTGCTCATCGGCGACTCGATCACGCATTTCTGGGGCGGGCAGCCAGAAGCGGGGAAGTCAGGCAATCGCGGCACGGAGACCTGGCAGAGTTTGTTTGGAAACAGGCGTGTACTGAACCTCGGCTTTGGCTGGGATCGCACGCAGAATGTGCTGAAGCGCATCGAACTCGGTGAGCTGGATGGTTTGAAACCCAAGGCCATCGTGATCCACATCGGCACGAACAATCTGGCCGGCACGGTGAACGCACGTTCGAATACTCCAGAGGAGATCGCGGCGGGAATCACGGCCATCGTGGATCAAGCTCAGGCGAAGTGCCCGGAGGCGAAGGTCATCCTGATGGCGATCTTCCCGCGAGGCCTGATGCCGGTGGAACCGAAACGAGCCCTGATTCGTGACATCAATGCGCGGATTGCCGACCTGGGGAAACGCCCCGGCGTGACCTTCCTCGACATCACGGAGAAGTGGCTGGGGCCGCTGGGCATCATTCCGAAAGACCTCATGCCTGACACTTTGCATCCAAACCAAAAAGGCTACGCCGTTTGGGCCGAGGCGCTGAAGCCAGTGCTGCCGGAGTGATCTTCAGGGCTTCAGCGCGATCACGAACTCACGCGTGAAGACCGCGTCGATGGCTCCACGTAGCCGTCCTTCGGTGACGCTGCTGCGGTCTTCGGCAACGTATTCGGGCACGCTTGGATTCGGCACGAGTTCCCAGGAATGATCGCTGCGATGCACAGGGAAAACTCGCTCAGCATAGTCGTGATAGACCTTCGTTGCGGAGGTGAGCTTTCGCGTGCGGTAGCGCTGATCTTGAGCCAGCTGGCCCCAGCCTGTCATGGTGCCGTCACGCTGGAGCGCGACGCCGAATCTGGAGGAAACACTGAGGCTGATGATGTCCTTCAGATCCGCTGGTAGAGGGATGACGGGCGGGGCTGAAGTGCCCCAGAAGTACGGCGCGCCATCGCGCGGGAGGATGGCGATCCAGCCGTGGATCGGCAGGCGGATAAGCTGACGGCTGATGGTAAGTTCTGGTGGTGCTGCGGTGCTGACCTTGCCGACGGGCTGGATGGTGCCATCCTGAAGATGAACGTAGCCCGCGCCATCTTCGCCTGCATAGACACGGACGGGCGCCCTGCCATCGGGGGACTTCCAACGGATGCCGCTGGCCGCAATCCCCGGTCCCCAGGCGATAACGTGACCATCCGCCAGCAGTGCGAGTGCAGCAGTGCTCGTGCTGTCGATCTGCACTACATCGGTGGCGGCAGAGGGCACCCAGACTGCGCTGCCATTCCAGTTTCCCCAGCCGCGCACTTTGCCATCAGGCAGGAGGGCAAAGGCATGTTCGGAGGCTCCGGCAATGGCGACTGCCTGCCCGAGATCCCCTGGAATGCGGCTGACCTCCATCGGTGGTGTCATCGGGCTCGTGTTCAAGGCGAGCCGCTGGATGGCGACGACGCTGCCGGGACGGTCCGGGCGCTTCGTGGGCGTGCCGACTGCCGTTCCTGATTTGATGGGTACTGGCGCACCATCTCCCATGGGCGCATTCGGAGTTTGCTGCCACTCTTTGAGCACGGCTTTGACACGCAGTGCGCCTAGTTTGTCTCCAGCACTTTCACGTTTCTGCATCAATGGCGTCAGCACAACATCCACTGACTGGAGGGCCATCTTGGCGGCCTCATGATGGACGTTTTCGAAGCTGGTGAGCTGCTGGCGATAGATGCCGCGAAGCTTTTGCAATACGGGCGGAAGTGAAGCATCCAGTCCTGGCGCTGGCAGTTCGCCCTGCAATGCGATGCGCTCAATCTCCGCCTTGATGGCCTGCTGATCCGTGGGTGAGCTGCGCGGGTAGTCACGACGCAGGGCCACGACGTACATTTCATCGAGCTTCTGGCGCTGAGTGTCGAGATCCGTCTGAGTCGGCATTGCAGCGCGTTCGCGCAGGCTGGCGCGGAGAGTGGCCAGTTCGGCATCGTGCTCCTCGAGATTCGCCATCTGGGTGGCGATGCTGGCGAGCATACTTTTCTCGCTCTCAAGTTCGGACCATTTCGGCAGACGCCAGACGAGGAGGTCGAAGTCGCCCTGCTGCTGATTGCTTCCGTCTTTGTATCGGGTGCTGAGCACGGCCCAGCGCTGATCTTTGCCGAGGGAGATCGAGGTCACAGGCTCCGGTGTGGACTGCCGCCAGACTTCCTCACCGCTGGGGAGGTCGATCACCCGCAGCGTGCTGTCATCCCAGCCGGACAACAGGAGTCGTCCGTCATCCACGACCTCGGCACTGAGGACATTGGGAGTGCCTTTGGTGTTCACAGGAAGGCTGTGCAGCAGCTCCATGTCAGGAAGACGAATCACTTTTGGCGAGCTGCCCGGCACGAGGGCCACGGGGGCGCCAGGTCGGCCAAACACTCGTGTGATGTATCCCAGAGGCCCGGATTTCAAGGTAGTGAAGGTACCGCTGGCCGGCACGAAATGGGTGAGCTGAGGCAAAAATCTGTCGGTAGAGCCCTCGACTTTCTTCGACGCACTGAGGACGACCCCCGCGCCATCGGGAGTGAGCGTCATGCTGTAGTTACGGCCAGTGTAGCCGGTCACGTGAGTGAGTTCCTGACTGCCGGCGGCCGGCTTCCAAAGATAAAGATTCGGCATGCCTTCATCCTCACTGCCAGCCATGAGCACGGCCTGCGGTTCTTTGAGCAGCACCGCATGCAGCAGTTTGTCATTCGGATAGGAGACGACGTGTCGGGTCTTCCCGTCAGCGAGGTCGATGAGGGCGACTTTATCACTGCGGTAGCTGAAGATGAGCGCCTGGGTTTCATCGGCACTTATTTGCAGTCGGGACAATTGGTCGAGAGCCGGCTCGACACTGTAGATCTGCTTCTGAGTGCTGAGATCCCAGAGCCGCAGAGTGCCATCCATGCCGACAGAGACGACCCGGCGCTGATCGCTCAAAAGCTGCGCCGCATAGACGGGGCCGATGTGACCGTCGAGACGCGCCACCTCCCCAGCGGCACCGTCGGGAACGCTGTAGCTGGCAGGTTCAGGGGGTGGCGGCTTCACCACAGGCTTGTCTGGTACGGGTACTGTTGGTTTGGCCGTTGCCATCTCTGGCGCAGGTGTAGTCGGCACCACTGCGGAAGGTGGCGCTACAGGAGGCGGCTCGGGAGTTTTGATGGGCTCGGGCTTTTTTTCGACGACTTCGACAGGCTTCACCACCTCAGGCTTGGATACGGCGGGCTCGATGCTGATTTTGTCTTTGAAGATGAGCCAGGCGAAGGCGGCCAGCACAAGCACGGAGGCAATGCCCCAGCCTGCAGGTGCGAGCATCCTACCAAGTTTGGTCGCCAACGAAGGCCGGTAGCTCGTGTAGTGCTCGGGAGATTCAAAGGGGATCTGCGGTGGGGCTGCAACTGCTGGCGCGGGAGCTGTGTCACCTGTGCGCTGCTTTTCGGCGGTGGCGGTGAGCAGGGCCACCTTCACCTCGCTGGCCTTTTGATAGCGGGCCTCGGGCTCGCTCATCAGGCACTTGGTGATGACATTGGCAAAGCCAGGAGGCAGTCCTTTACCAGCATCCTTGCCCGCAGCGGCGGGCGTCTTGCCGGTGAGCATCTCATGGATGACTACGCCGAGTGCGTAGATGTCCGCACGGTGATCGACATTGGCCCCCGTGATAAGTCGCTCAGGCGCGGTGTAGTCAGGCGTCCCGTATTCGACTTCATCGGGATTCGGCTGCGCAGAAAGATCACGCGCCAGGCCGAAGTCAGCCACCTTCACCTTCCAGTCATTCGTGATGAGGATGTTCGCAGGCTTGATGTCGCGATGCGCCACCCCACGGTCATGGGCGAACTGGAGCGCATCGCAGAGCTGGGCGATGACCTCACGCGCCTTTTCCGTGGTGATCTCTTTCCGCCGAGTCCGGCGGTGCAGATCACAGCCCTCGACGTATTCCATGACCAGAAAAAGATGCCGCGCGTAGGTCTGCCCGAAGTCAAAGACGGCGACGATGTGCGGATGCACCAGCTTTGCCATGGAGCGCGCCTCTTTGATGAAGCGCTGCACGTCCTCCGGGTTCTGAGCGGAAGCGGCGGGCATGACCTTGATGGCGACGAGACGGTCCAGAGCCACCTGCCTGCCTTTGTAAACCGCCCCCATGCCGCCGATGCCGATGATCTCGTGGATCTCATACTGCGGCAAAAGCTGCGCCAATTCCTCCAAAGATGGATAGGTCGGCTCCTCCACCTCAGGGGGCGGTGTCGGGGCGACGGGATCGACGGGGTCTTCTGGCATTTAAAGATAAGTAACGGAAATGGGCGCGGACATTACATGGCAACGCAGGTTTGAGGCCAGAGAAAAGACAGGGATCTGTGCCAGTCCTGAGATGGGGAGAAACTTGGTGGATAGAGAGATGGGTGCGTGCTTGTTTGGAGCACCGTCATGAAACGCTCTTCCTTACTCCTTCTGCTTCCCCTGCTGGCCGTAGGGTTTGCTTCGCTGGCCGCTGAGCCGGGTTTCCCGAAATTCGCCGCAGCTTCCGTGCATCCGCTGGCGACAGAGGCCGCCGTGCAGGCCTACAAAAAGGGCGGTAATGCCGTGGATGCTGCCGTTGCCACGGGGCTGACGCTCGGCGTGGTGGACGGGCATAATTCGGGCATCGGCGGCGGGTGTTTCTTCGTCATCCGCGCGGCGGATGGCACCGTGACCTGTATCGACGGACGCGAAATGGCTCCCGCAAAGGCGACACGCGACATGTACCTCATCGACGGCAAGCTCGACAACGAAGCGAGCAAGACCGGCGCACTCGCCTCGGGCGTGCCGGGTGCCTTGCGCGCCTATGAGCTGGCTTTGAAAAAGCATGGGAAGCTCACGCTGGCCGACCTGCTGCTGCCTGCGGCTGAGATCGCGGAAAAAGGCTTCACTCTTGATGAAGTCTATGCGCGGAAGCTCGCCGCCACGGCGGAGAAGCTGAAGAAGTTCCCTGCCAGTGCCGCCGTCTTTTTCAAAGTCGATGGTTCACCGCTGAAGAAGGGTGACTTACTCATGCAGAAGGATCTGGCGAAGACCTATCGCGCCATCGCCGAGCATGGAACGGCTTGGTTTTACGGCGGTGACTATGCGAAGCAGGTCGAGTCCTGGATGAAGGCGAACGGCGGCATCATGACCGCTGACGACTTCACGAACTACAAGGCCGTGGAGCGCGAGCCCGTGCGTGCGAAGTATCGCGGCTATGACATCGTGGCGATGCCGCCACCCAGCAGTGGCGGTGTGCATGTGGCGCAGATTTTGCAAATCATGGAGCACTTCCCCATACGCGAGTTGGGTGATGCTCAGCGCGTGCATGTGGTCACTGAGGCGATGAAGCTGGCCTTTGCCGATCGCGCTCATTGGCTCGGTGACCCCGACTTCGCCAAAGTGCCGCGCGGGCTCGTCGATCCCGCGTATGCGCAGGGTCTCGCCGCCAAGATCGACACGAATAAAGTAACAGCGGTGCCCAGCCACAACATGCCGCCGCGCTGGGAAGGGGACATCTTCGGCAAGCACACCACGCATCTCTGCACCGCAGATGTCGAAGGCAATTGGGTGGCGCTGAATCAGACGATCAACACTGCCTTCGGCAGCAAGGTTATCGTCCCCGGCACCGGCGTGCTGCTGAATGATGAGATGGATGATTTCGCCGTGCAGCCCGGCGTGCCAAATGCCTTCAAGCTCATCGGTGCCGAAGCGAATGCCGTCGCCCCAGGCAAACGCCCGCTCTCCAGCATGAGCCCGACGATTGTCTTCAAAGACGGCCAGCCTATCCTTTGTACCGGAGCTGCCGGCGGCCCCACGATCATCACCCAGGCCCTGCTGCTGATCTCAAACATCATCGACCGCGACATGGAACCCAACGCCGCCCTCAAGCAGCCGCGCTTTCATCAGCAATGGGCTCCGGATGAACTTAAAATCGAAAAAGCCTTCGGCGATGAAACGATGGCCGAACTGGAAAAGCTCGGCCACAAGCTGGACAAAGTAACCACCTTCGGAGCATGTCAGGCCATCCTCTGGGATGCCGACCGCAAGCTCCTCGTCCCTGCGCATGATCCGCGTGTGCCTGGAAAGGCGGATGGGCGGTAAGTCTTCGGCAGATCAATTAGCCTGAGGACGTGGATGCGCTGGAGCACGCTGCTTTTAGACTGGCTCCATCTTGGGTAACTCGGGAATGGGGTTGACCAGCATCTTCGAAAGCTGGCAGGATAGATCACACCATGTTTTCGCGACTCAGCCTCTTCTTACTCTCAGTCATCAGCTTCATCGCCATGGCGGATGAACCACCGCCTGCGGAACTGAAGCTGGATCTCGGCGGAGGGGTAATGATGGAGCTGCTGCTCATAAAGGCGGGCAGCTTCGAGCAGGGCTCACCTGCCACAGAGCCGGGCCGTGAATCGGATGAGAGCAGACGATTCGTCACCCTCACGCGTGGCTTTTACATCGGCAAATATCCGGTCACGCGTGGGCAGTTTGGGCGCTTCGCCTCCGCCACGTCCTACCGGACGGAGGCTGAGCAGGGCACCTCGGGTGGGTTTGGCGTGGAGAATGGAAAGCTCGTGCAGGCAAAGGCTTACAATTGGCGCAATCCCGGTTTTCCACAGACAGACGATCATCCGGCGGTCATCCTCACGGTGCAGGATGTGAAGGCTTTTTGCCGCTGGCTCTCGACTCGCGCAGGCCGTGACATCGGCCTGCCCACCGAGGCACAGTGGGAGTATGCCTGCCGTGCCGGGACCAGCACTGCGCGTTATTTGGAACCTGTGGATGCGGTGGCCTGGCATCGCGGGAACAGCGATGGGCAGACGCATCCGGTGGGCCAGAAGAAGCCGAATGCCTGGGGGCTGCATGATCTCTATGGCCCGGTCTGGCAATGGTGTGGCGACTGGTATGCGTCCTACCCAGCGGGCAGTGCGGTCGATCCCATGCAGACCAATTCCAACCTGAGTGACAAGCCGCGGCAGGTTCTGCGCGGCGGCTCCTTTCTCAGCGATGTCAGCCACTCACGCTCGGCGGAGCGGTATCGCAATGATGTGCGGAGCCGTAATGCGGACAACGGCTTCCGCGTCGTCGCCTCTGTGACGAAGCGTGTGGCGGCCGCTGTCGTGCCGAAGCCGAGTGCGCCGGAGAGAGTCACAGCGCCGGAGTTCGTCACGTCCAGCCAGTCATGGGAGGAGCCAGACTCCTCCAGCAGTTCCTCGCCATGGCGTTACATCACTCTGCCGCTGTTTATGATCATTATTTTTAAACTCATCTGGCGAGTCATTGGCAAGGGCACAGGCTCCGCCGCCATGCTGCCGCTGGATCTCACCCCGCGAGAAGCAGCAGATGCTTTTGCCTCAGGTCCTCCACCCTTGCCGCAGCGGTTCAGCTTCCGCCTGACGGATTCAGGATTTTACATCAGCGGTCCGGCGGAGGCCGTGGGCACGCAGATCGAATACACGGCAGATGTGGACTCGCGGGTGATCACGGATCTCATCGTTTTCAGTCCAGGGCCGGAGGGACAGTTCATCTTCACCGGCATGAAGCCGCGTGCGGTTTCCGTGCGCAGCACGGGTGGTCAACTCGGCACCACGGGGAACATGTTGAGTGCGTCGAATGATGAGTCTCATTGGGAAAGGCATCGCTCATCGTCCTCCACGCAGAGTTCGTATCCCTCTGCCTACTGATAGCGCGCACCATGCCTCCTGAAATCAGGATCATCACCCGCGTGGATGATCCACCCTGGCGGGTGGAGCGCACGCAGCGTTCATTGCCGGAGTCTCTGCCACAGGGGCTCTGGCTGATGCACGCAGGCTGCTGGCTACCGCGATGCATCGCGGGCTTCATCCCTGCAACGCCGGAGCAGCCCTGCCTGCTGATCGGCAGCACCATCACCGCAGATACCTGGCTGCCCGTGCCGCTCTGGCTGCGGATTTTGCAGAGGAATGGCGGCATTTTTGGTCAGGCGGACCTCGTTTCCATGCCGCCAGTACAGAGTGTGTGGATGAATGCCGCCGCTGCCGAGCGATGTGGATCATCGGAGGATATGGACGTCATCGTCAGACAAGCGCTTCGGCTCGGCTGGCCGGTGATCCGGCACAGTCCGCTGGACGTGTGCCATGATCTGCGTCCGCGTGTGCTCCAGGTGCTCACCAGTCTCCAGCGTGGCGGTGCCGAAAGGCTGGCCCTTGACCTCCACCACGCGTTGCCGCGTCACGGTGTGGCAGGCTGTCTGATGACCCTCGGCTCACCCACGCGCGATCCTTTTGACTCACCGCCAGATACTCTCCAGCGCCGTCTCCCGCCCGACCCGGCCGTGCGTGCTGCGGAGATCGACCACGCCGCGCGCCACTCCGGCTGCGATCTGCTCCACGCCCATCTGGTGGATGGAGAAACGCTGTCTCTCCTGCGCTCGGGTCTGCCGCTGCTCACCACCTTTCACAATCAACGCCAAGGCTGGCCCGCCGACATAGGGCTGCTGCGCCTGCTGCCAGACGCGCTGCTCATCGGCTGTGCCCTGACTGTCTCGCAGGAGATCGTGGAAAGCTTCCCGCAACACACGGTGCGCACCGTTTGGAATGGCATCCAGCGGGTGGCGGTCAGAGCCAGGGAAGGCCCGTCAACCGGTCTAACGATTGTCGCCATCGCCAACCCACGACCGCAAAAGCGGCTGCCATTGCTCATCGACATCCTCGCCCTGCTTCCTGGTGCGCGATTAAAGATTGCCGGTCAGGCTTCCAGCATTCATGCGAATGCCCAGGCCGAAATGGACCAGTGTCAGAAGAAGATCATCGACCTTGGTCTAACAGATGTCGTGGAATGGCTTGGTTCTGTGAGTGACATCCCCGCGCTGCTCGCCGGGGCGGATGTGCTCGTCTCTACCAGCCTGCATGAGGGCATGAGCCTGGCGCAGCTTGAGGCACTGGCCGCCGGAGTGCCTGTCGTGGCCACGCAGGTCAGCGGCACTGCGGAGATGTCCGCGCGGCATCCTGGCAGGATGAAGCTGCTGCCCGTCGATGCCGCGCCAGCCAGCTTTGCCAGCGCCATCCTCGAGGTCGCTCCGCAGCGTGGGAAGGGCACTCTCGCGGCTGATTTCACCACGCCGATCATGGCCGCCCGGCACGCCTGGCTGCTGAATGCAGCACTCATTTCACGCAGGCAATCCAGACGCGGCCTGCTGCTCATCACCAACAATTTTTCCACCGGTGGTGCGCAGACCAGCGCACGCCGCCTGCTGCTGAAACTGCACGCCATGGGCCATCCCGTGCGCGCCATTGTGATCCAGGAACAGCCGGAGAATCCGACCCCGGGCCGCACGGCTCTGAGTTCCGCAGGCATTCCCGTGCTGGCTCTGGACCCACCCGAGATCTGCGAGGCGCAGGCAGCTCTTTTGCCGCTTTTACAAAGCCTCGCGCTGGAGCCACCGGAGACCGTGCTCTTTTGGAATGTCATCCCCGAATACAAGATCCTGCTCGCCGACGCGCTGTGGGGTTTCCCGGTCTTCGATGTGAGTCCTGGTGAGATGTGCTTCGCATCGCTGGAGCGTTACTTCGCGCATCCACGGCCTGGTTTGCCCTGTTGCGATGCACTGGTCTATGGACGGCGTCTCAGCGCTGTCATCGTCAAACACGAGAGCGAGTTGGCACAGGCTGGCGAGGCCTTGGGCTGTCCCGTGCATCTCATTCCCAATGGCGTGCCATGTCGCGATTTTGTGGCCGAGGAAGACGGAGTCCGGGATGTCATCGGCACTGCCTGTCGCATCCATCCGCACAAGCGGCTGGAGGATTTGATCACTGCCTTTCGCCTCGCGCTAAAGCGTCATCCCAAGTGCCGCCTGCGCATCGCCGGAGCAGCAGACGCCGGGCAGGAAACTTATGCGGAAAGCCTGCGCCAGAGCACCCAGGATCTGCCGGTGGAATGGTGCGGCGAGATCACGGACATGCCTGCCTTTCACGACACGCTCAGCCTCTTTGCCATGATCTCCGAGCCCAGCGGTTGTCCGAATGCCTCGCTCGAAGCCATGGCTTCCAGCCTGCCCATAGTCGCCACCGCCGTGGGTGGCGCGCGTGAGCAGATCGAGCACGGCATCAATGGTCTGCTCACTCCACCCCGCGATCCTGAAGCCATGGCGGCGGCCATCTTGGAACTGCTCACTCAGCCCATCCGCCGCGCAGAGATGCGGCAGGCTGCTCATGCGCGCGCTGCGACTCATTTCAGCATGGAAAAGATGGTCTCCGGCTATCTGCGAGTGTTTCAGAAGTCAGTTGCTTGAGGCTGCCAAGATTGTGATTTCACCTTGGGGTTTGTGGCTTTTGTTGGCAGAGGCATAAAATGTAATGCCTTCGCGCTCAATTTGCCTCACCTCTATCTCATGCAGCACGATCTCCACGCGACTCTGAAAAAGCACTTTGGCCATGCGGCGTTTCGGCCGGGGCAGGAGCGGGTGATGGAGGCGCTGCTGGCGGGGAGGAGTGCGCTGGCGCTGTTCCCGACGAGTGCGGGGAAATCGCTCTGTTACCAGCTTCCGGCCCTGCTGATGGATGGGGTGACGCTGGTGATCTCACCTCTGATCGCGCTGATGAAGGATCAGGTGGAAGCGCTGCGGGCGCGGGGGATCAAGGCGGCGCGCTTGGATTCATCGCTGCCGCCTGCGGAGGTGATGCAGGTCTTTGATGATCTGAAGTCAGGTGTGCTGAAGCTGCTGTACATCGCGCCGGAGAGGCTGATGAACGAGAATTTCATCGAGCGACTGAAGCGGCTGAAAATCGCGATGATGGCGGTGGATGAGGCGCACTGCATTTCGGAGTGGGGGCACAATTTCCGCCCGGAATACCTGCGGCTGGCGCTGGTGGCGAAGGAACTGGGGATCACCCCGGTGCTGGCTTTGACGGCGACGGCGACGCCGGATGTGGCACGGGATATTCGAACGGCGTTTGGCATCGCGGATGAGGATCATGTGCAGACCTCGTTTCACCGGCCGAATCTGCATTTCCGCATCACGCCCTGCCCTGTGGGGAAAAAGAAGGAGTATCTGACAAAGGTGCTGCTGAAACGAAAGGTGCCGAGCATCGTGTATGTGACGCTGCAACAGACGGCGGAGGAGGTGGCGACGCATCTGCAACGCAATGGCGTAAACGCTCTGGCCTACCATGCAGGACTGGCGGACGAGCATCGACACGCGGCGCAGGATTCCTTCATGGATGGCTCAGTGGATGTGATCGTGGCGACGATCGCGTTTGGGATGGGGATCGACAAGGCGGACATCCGAGCGGTGTATCACTACAATCTGCCAAAGACACTGGAGAACTACATGCAGGAGACGGGCAGGGCTGGACGAGATGGCAAGACCTCGGTCTGCGAGCTGCTGGCCTGTGGGGATGACTGCATCGTGCTGGAGAACTTCACGTTTGGCGATACGCCGACGCCGCAGGCGCTGCGGCAGCTGGTGGATCATTTGCTGAGGCAAGGGCAGGAGTTTGATTTCTCTCTCTACGAGCTTTCGCAGGCGACGGACATCCGCCCGCTAGTGATCGAGACGGTTTTGACAAACCTGGAACTGCATGGTGTCGTGAGGCCCCTTGGGTCGTTTTATTCGAGCTATCAGTTCCGCTTTCTCCAGCCGGAGGCGCGTGTGCTCTCGGGTCACAAACCGGAGCGTCAGGCGTTTTTGCGGAGGCTCTTTTCAGCGGGGAAACGCGGCACGAAATGGACAACGCTGAATCCTGATGAGGCTGCAACGCAGATGGAGGAACCACGCGAGCGGATCATGAGTGCGCTGACGTGGCTGCAGGAGGCGGGGGAGATCGAGCTGAAGCCGAGTGGAGCCCGCCAGCGGTATCGGCTCTGCGATGAACGCGAGCGGCGCGACCCGGCGGTGATCGCCACGAAGATGCAGGAGCTCTTCACGAAGCGTGAAACAAAGGATGTAGAGCGGCTGCGGCAGGTGCTGGAGCTGGCGGGGCATCGCGGCTGTCTCACGCGCTGGCTGCTGCGCTACTTTGGGGAGGAGATGGCGGAGGACTGCGGTCAATGCACGAGCTGCCTGGAGCACGCGAAAGGCTCCACCACCGCGGAACCGCGTGAGATTCCGCGCTCGGCGGTGCCTGACATCACGGTGGAGGATGTGTCAGCCATCCGAGCTCTGATGGATGAAGTTCATGCGGGCCTGCGCACGCCGAGGCAGCTGGCGCGCTTCCTCTGTGGCCTTTCCAGCCCGGCGACGATCCGCGCGCGGCTGACGAAGCATGATTCGTTCGGGCTTCTGGAGAAGATCCCTTTCGCCGATGTGCTGGCGCAAACGGAGACGATGCGGAGCCGCTAACTGCTGCGGCCTGGGAACAACTGAAGGACGGCCTTTTGCAGGGGTTGTGGCCAGTTTGGAAGGGCGGACCTCAGGTGGAGCGAAGGCTCGCCGCCATGCAGGTTTGCCATGAGCAGGAAGAAGTCATGGACGGTGATCGTGCGAGCAGAAAAGGAGTCCAGCCAGAGGCGAGTCACAGTGGCGGCGGCGGTCATCTGCTGGCTGGTGGGCCGGTTGCCGAAGACTGAAAAGATGACGTGCCGGCGCAGAATCATGTAGATCATTTCATGCATGGAATGCCGCACCGGCTGGTGACGCAGGGCAAAGGCATTGAGCAGCCTGCGCCCATTGCCCTCCACCATGAGTTGGTTGAGGGCGAGGACCATGCTCTTGTCCTCAAGGAGAAAGCGGCTGATCCTGCCGCGGAGGGTCTCACGATTTTCGCCAGACTCACCGAAGCTGAGCAGTTGGGAAAGGATCTCCACGGCGCTCTGGCTGGTCCAGTTCTGAGCGATGCTGTGAAGCAGCAGGCGATGGGTGAGAGTAAGTTCATGGACCTGCCTCGGGGCCTGGCTGATCCTTTGCAGCGCCTGCTTCACCGCGGTGTGATCTGGGTCGGCATCCAGTGCAGAGAGCAGCAGGGCTGCTCCGGTGAAGGCCATAATGGTGGACTGTTCAGACTGGAGCACTTCCTGGGCGATCTTGATGGCACCGACCTTCTGCCCGGCGCGTGCGAGCTGGCGGGCTTGATCAAGCCGGATGGTGAGAGCGATGGAGTGATCCGGCGGCGCTAGGCTGAGCCAGTCTGCCTGGAGCTTGGCGAGCCCATCATCCGTTTCCGCACGGGACATGAGGCTCCAGAGTTCAAAATTGGTGTTGAATGTTCGGACTTCTTCGGGCGTGAGACTCGCCATCTTTCTTGGGGAAAGACTGCGGATGAGCAGATCACGGGCAGCTTCATCGGTGCCATTAAAGTGACGGGAGAGGGCGAAGCGTGCGGCGAGTTCGTGGGGAGTGTAGCGCAGCATGCGGTGGACACGCACGGCGTCTTCCACATCGGGCGTGGGGCGCAGGAGATTGATGCCGCGCCCGACGGAGCGGTAGATGTCATCCAGCTTGCGGCCTGGTTCGTTAAGCTGGGCCAGATAGTCCGCCGGCATGTCTTCGGGGCCGGGCAGTTGGTCGAGGTAGATGCGTGCTTTGTTAAGCCGACCTGCATTGGCATGCAGATACCAGAGCTGCAGGCATGCCTCGGCGCGCCAGGGCGAGTCCGGCCCTTGCATGACTTTTTGCCAGGTGACCAGGGCATCGCCCGCGCGCCCCTGCCGCTTCTGACAGTCACCGGCTTTGAAAAGGGCCTCGGCTCCATACTCGGGGTCGCCGATCATTTGCAGGAAATAAGTTTCGGCGGGCCACCAGCGCTCGCTGCCAGCGTAATGATCGCCTTTTTCGAGACTGCTGGCCTTCGGCAACTCGTTCGGACCACTCCAGCGCAGATCATGCAACTGGATCTGCGGCTTACCGATCAGTGCCACGGAGACCGGCATCACAGGCTGATAGCGCTGGAGATACTCGACACGATTTCCGTCACTCACTTCCAAGCTGATCTTCCTATTCTCGAGATGGAGCTTCATGCGGACTTCCTTCCCCGGGAGCAAGGAAGCATTCACAGGTGTGACAGCGAGAATGCGTTCTTGCCGAGAGATCGCCAGGACAGCCTTGGGCGGCTCCACGATGCTTTGAAACTGCGCCAGATGGCGGATGAATTGGGCGGTTGGCGGCTGGCAGTACTGAGCGGTGTGCCATTCGTCGAAGAGCAGCACTTTGAAGCCGAGTGACTGGGAGCCTTCGTCGGGAATCTGGAAGGTGGCGCTGACCTCCAGCGGAGGAGGGCGGGTGAATTCAATCAGCGGCTTCTGGGAGCTCTCCCCACCGATGATGAGCATCTCTCCCTCCACCCGGCTTTGATCTGCCTTCAGGTATTTGCCGAGGTTGTGAAACGGTGGTCGTATCTCCAACAAGGTGTCCCAGCGTGACTGACGCTCATCCACGACAAGGCGCAGACGCGCTGCTTCTGCGGCGTCGTGCCCCTTGATCCAGGCGAGGGTGGATTCGATTTCCATGCGGTCGGACTGGCCGATTCTCGGCTGTTTGAGGAGCTGGAGAATCCCGCTCGATGCCCCCTGAATCAGCATTCGCTGATAAATCGCGGCCTGGCCGGGATCGTGATACTTCAATTGGTCGATCAAACGATCGGTTTCCTTAAGCCGGACTGAGGACCAGTTCGTCACCGGCATGTTGACCCCGATTTTTTCACGCAGGCGGGCCAGCTTGACCTGCTCCACATCCCAGACGAGCCGGGTGGTGGCCAGCAGCACCAGTACGATCCCCGCGCCTGCCGCCATGCAGAGGATGGGGCGCTGTCTGGCGCGCCGTGCGGCATGGCGGATCTTCGAGATGGGGCGGGCCAGCACGGACTCACCACGCAGATAGCGGGCGAGATCCTCGGCCAGGGCGGTGCCGTTCGCATACCTTTCGGCAGGCCGGTGGGCGATGGCCTTCAGGCACACGCGCTCCAGATCACGCGGGATGCGCCGTGCTCCTGAGTTCAGGATGCCCGGTGAGCTTTCGTTTTGATGTTTCGGCAGCACCTCTGCCAGAGTGCTGCCATAAGGCAGCTCTCCGCAGAGCAGTTCATAGAGCATGACGCCCAGTGAATAGACATCCGCCGTGGGACTGAGCTCTCCAGGTGATTTAGGCTCAGAGTCTGTGTCTGCTGTGGTGGCACGGGTGCCCGCATCGACACCCTTCACACCGAGAAGCTCTGGGGCCATGTAGGCGGCGGTGCCGAGGGCCTGCTGGGTGCGCGTCAGGGTCACATCCTCGCGTCCGCGCACGATGCCGAAGTCCACGATCACCGGCTCTCCACAGCCATCACGCACGAGCACATTGGCCGGTTTTAAATCCCGATGCACCAAGCCGAAGCTGTGGAAGTAACCCGCCGCTCGTGCCACCTGCTCGATGAGCCCCACCCTCGCATCGTCCGCGAGTTCGAGGTCCACGCACCAGGCCCGCAGGTCCATACCCTTGATGTAGGCCATGACGATGCATCCGACGTTGTCGAGCAGCTTGAAGTCGAGCACACGGACGATGTTTGGGTGCGGCACAGGCTCCTGGAGGCGGGCCAGGGTCATGGCCTCCTTTTCAAACCGTGCGCGGATTTGATCCTCCCCGGTCAGGTGGGGATCAATGATCTTCAGCGCCACAGGGATGCTCAGTGTGCGGTGCCAGCCCTCATACACTCGGCCCATGCCACCACGGGCGATCAGACGGCGCACCTCATAGACCTCCTCCCAGCCAAGCTCGCGCAGCCAGTCGGGAACTGGAGGCGTGGAGGTTGGGGTTTGACGCGAGAGATCCATCAGAATGGCAGAGGAGTACACCTTCGGGAGAGATGATGAAACTCCTCACATAGCGTTTCTTTTAGCTTTATTAGTAACAATGCAGCGCTTTTCCGGTAATGCATGGAAACACTCAACCACGTGGAACCTCCCCCTAGCCTGTTTCCCACCACCCACTGGACTCTGGTGCATCTGCTGCATTCAGATGACGACCAGGGGGCCGAGATCGCACTTGAGAGGCTGTGTTCAGCCTACAGCAAAGCGCTTTATCACTACGCGCGTGCTTCTGGCCTGAGCCCCCACGATGCCGAGGACTCAGTTCAGGATTTCTTTGCCCATGTGCTCGGTCAGAATGCGCTGCGCACCCTGCAAAAGGAGAAGGGCCGCCTGAGGAGCTGGATGATCCGGTCCTTCAACAACCGGCTGACCAACCGCCGGGAACACACCGCGGCGAGAAAGCGCGGCGGCGGGGTGGAGCATGTGCAGTGGGACTTCAGCAGCGCGGAAAAGGAGTTCAGCCAAAATCATCACACCGGCATGGATGCCGCCCAGTCCTGCGACCTGGCTTTGGCGCTCGGTATTTGGGAGGTCACTCTTCAGAGGCTGGATGCCGACCCCAAAGTGCAAAAACGCCCCGCCCTCTATCTCGCACTGCGGCCGCATCTGCTCCATGGCTGGCCGAAGCATGGGCCGAACCAGACCGAGGTGGCCGCCCGACATGGCCTCACCGCCAATGCCCTCCGTGTCCGGCTGGCGAATCTCATCACCAAGGCCCGTAGCATTTTCATGAATATCGCCCGTGAGATGATCGACCCGCTCATCTCCGAGGACGATCTGGAACATCTGTGGAGCCTGCTGCGGTGATCAGCGCCTTAACATCCGTCCCAGCAGCGGCAGCACGGCACGGAAGTGCGTGTTCCCACCTGCCCGGCTGAGCTGCTCGCCAATGAGTTCGGCATCGCTCACCACATCGGCGGGGAGCATTTCCTCATGGCTGTGGCCCTCGCAGATCGCGCTGGTCCGCACAAAAGCGGAACCGCCGTCTCGCGTGATGGAAAGGTCCAGGCAGGGTGCGATGATGCGCAGCGATGAAAGAGCGCAGGTCAGGGCGGACTCCACGAGCATCACCCGCAGCGCTGTACCATCCGGCTTTTTAAAAACAAGGCCTGGCTGAGTTTCATCCAGCTCAGCCTTGAGCCGCTGGGCGATCCAGCCCGCCAGCAGCAGCGCTGAGCATCTCTGCCCCACCGCATGAGTGATCTCCACTGACTCGATCTTAGGCAGATGTTCCCGCGCCTTCATGTCCTGAAAGGAACTCGCCAGCGCTGTGCGCAGAAAGTGGCTGCGCGTCCAGCTCAGATCACGCACGTCAAAGGCGGCCGCATCCCGCGCAGCCAGCAGGCTCGCCAGCTCCACCTCCGGCCGCGCCCACGCACTGCTGTCCACGATCAGTGTGTGAATGCGCGAGTACAGCCGCTCCTCGAAGTTCAGCGTCAGCGCGCCCTGCCACCAGATGAAGAGCGGCAGATCCGAGTCCAGATGACCGAAGACCACATTCTGCACCTGCGCAGCATCTCCGCCCTCCAGCAGAAAGCTGATCTGCTCGCTGCAAACGACCTGCTTTCCCTGATACGGACGGCAGAGCGCATTGATCCACGCCCTGGCCCGCTGCGGATGCATCTGCGGCAGGCAGGTGATGAGCAGGGCACGGCAGGAATGATCCGCCGTGATCTTTTCCAGCCGCTCATTGTTTAGCGCCAGCGAGCAGGGGTCTTCGGAGTAAATGGCGAAGTTGATGAGAGACGACCGCGTCTTCGCTTCATCGCTGGCCCAGATTTCCTTCAAGGCGTGGTCGATCTTTGGTAGCGGAACCTCGGAGCCGAGGCGGGAGAGGGTTTCTTCAGTAAGTGGCATGATTCGCCAAGATAGAGCACAGAGCAGGCCACACAACCGGGAGTACCTGCCGGATTCATGGAAACATGTCTTCCTACCCGGTGGCGGAGCCGCTAGCATTTTAGGCATGAGTGAGATCAAAATTGCCTTCTGGAATGTCGGAAACCTCTTTGACACCACCGCCTCCGAACTCGCCACGGATCTGGAATTCACGCCGGAGCATGGCTGGACTCAGCAAGCTTATGATGCAAAAATCGCCAATCTGGCGGTGGTGCTCAATGCCCTGCACGGCGGCGCGGGGCCGGACCTGCTCGGCCTGTGCGAGGTGGAAAACGTGCATGTGGTGAAGGATCTCATCAAGGCGATGGGGCGCGCGGACCTTCAGGTGGCGCACATCGACAGCAAGGACATCCGTGGCATCGACTGCACGCTGGTGTACTCGGACAAACTCTTCCGCAAACCGGCCAAGTCGGACATGGAGGGGCACACCGTACATCTCCGCTATGCCACACGCGATATCTTTGAAGTGCGGCTGAAGCTCAAAGGCAGTGGCATCACGCCCGAGCTGATCGTCCTGGTGAATCACTGGCCCTCGCGGAAGAACGGCCAGTATGAAACCGAGCCGCTGCGCCTCACCGCCGCCGAGCACACCGGACGGCTGGTGGACGCCTATCTGAAGTACTCGAAGCAGGAGTTTATGACGGCGAATCCGCCTCTGACACTGGGCCAGCTGAATGCACGCTGGAACCGCAATGTGCTGCTCATGGGCGACTTCAATGACGAACCCTACAGCCGCAGCATGCTGGACTACCTCCAGGCTTCCAAAGACCTCGACCATGTGGAGGAACTGGTGAAAGGAAGCTCAGGTGGCAAGCCTCCCAGCGCAGAGAAGTATCTGAAGGTCTCCGCTCATCTTTTTAATCCCATGTGGGCGCTGCTGGCGGTGCCGGATCGTGGTACCCACCACTTCTCATCTGCCACGAACTCGATGAATTTGCTCGATCAATTCGTCCTCACACGCGGCCTGATCTATGGGACGCAGAGGTTGAAGTTTGACCCGGCGAGCGTGGCCATCTTCAGCCAGGCACCAGCAGCAGACGCACGGGGCAGGCCGAAGAACTTCGACCGTGAAAAGCTCACTGGCGTGAGTGATCACCTGCCCATCACCGCGCGGATTCAGGTGCTGGAGCCATAATCAGGGAGACTGCCTCAAAATGAAGAAAGCCAGAGGCGTGAGCCTCTGGCTTATATTTAAGTCGTCGGAGCGAACCCCAGAGACTTTACGGCACCACGACCTTGGCATTGGCCTGGATGCCGCCGCTGAAGGTCAGCAGCAGGGTCAGTTGGCCGTCTTCGAGGAACACCCGGCGGCCCAGGGCTCCGCCTGTGGTCGTGCCGTTGAGCAGGGCGGTGATGGCTGTCACCGTGCGGTTCGTTCCTGCGACGTCGAGCACATCGCCCTCACGCACGGCGAGCTTCACTTCACCGCCTTCGTTGATCACCCAGAGACCGGTGTCGTTGGCTGTCGTCACTCCACCGACTCCGGTTTTCATGGATGCCTGGAACATCGGCTGTGCGGTGCCTGGCAGGGCGATCTGAGTCAGTCTGAAGAAGGTGCTGCCGGCCACTCCGG
>CAYMHJ010000015.1:0-41415 GCA_964390165.1 uncultured Prosthecobacter sp.
GCGACGTTCACGACGAGGAGCACTTTGCCCTGATAGGCTTTGAGGGAGGTGTCTTTGCCGTCGATGTCCTTCAGCGGAATATCGAGCACGGACTTTTCAGCAGCACCAGCGATGCCAGCAGCGAGGAGGAGGGAAAGAAGGAGGTGTTTCATAGGTTTGTTGAATGGGACGGAGGAGACGGTACGAGCATCGGGAACTTTCAGACGAACTCGGTGCGCTACAAATCCAGCACCCGATCCATGCGCTTCGCCACATCGGCGAGGTAGTCCCAGTCACCCGCCTTCACCTCAGCGGCGGCCCAACCGGTGAAGTTGATCTTCGCCAGCTCCGCACGCACGGCAGGCCAGTTGATGCTGCCTTCGCCGAGAGGTTTGTCGAAGCCCTTCCTCATGCCTTCCTTCATCGCCACGTCGAGATCGTATTCCTTCACGTCGAGTTTCATGCTGCGTTTCCCCAGCACCTCCGCCCAATGCTCGGCCACGCCCCAGCGCATCTGATTGCCGATGTCCAGGTGCACGCCCACCCACGGGCTGCCGATCTCATCGATCAACCGCGCCATGTCGAAAGCGCTAATCGTGAAGGTGTTCCAGACGTTCTCGATCAGCATCCTCACACCCAGCTTTTCCGCATGAGGCGCGGCCTCTTTCATGCGTGCCACAGCCTCTCGCCAGGTCTTTTGCAAAGGCTGGTCCAGGGGATAGGCCAGCACGACGAGCATGGAGTCACCGCCGAGCTTCTTCGTGAGATCGATGCCGGCTTCCAAGCTCTCCGCACGTCCGCCAACAGTGCCGTCGATGATCAGTCCACTCGCCTCGCTAGCCGCGATCCACTCTTCCGCGTTTTCCTTCGTTACATGCCCGAGCAGGCTCGGCTCCACGCCTTCAAAGCCACACTCACGCAGCTTTGAAAATGCTTTCGTCAGACTCATCCCGGCAGCCGCCTTCTGCGCCATGCTCCATTTCAAAGACTTGCGAATCCTGCCGGTGAACTGACCCGCGCTCGCGGGCGCGGACATGGATGCTGCAACGGCGGCGGAAGTGGAGAGGAGAAAGTGGCGGCGGTTCATCGCCACAAACAAACGCGCAGAGCACCGAAGATCGTGCTGCGGACTTCCCCCTGCCACTCGGGCCCCAGACCGAGAGCCTCACGCACCTCGTCTCCACGGAAGCCGGCACGGATGCTCACCTGCATGTCATAACAGGTGATTGGATGCAACTCCGCTAACCATGAAAGGCAGCGCCCCATCACAGCATGCCTCCAGCGCCGCTCTGGCTCCGCAGCGAGGATCACCCGAGTCTTCGGCGAGATTCGACTCCCGAGCACACGGAGCTGATCCTCTTTGAAGTGATGCAGAATCAAATTTGCCACCAGCACCTCACTCTCCGGAAGTGGGTGACGGAAAAAATCACCCTGGGTCCAGGCCGAAACCTTCGGCCAACGTGCAGGACGCTGCGCGAGATCAAAAGCATGAAGAGTGTCGGCTTCACAAATCCCGCTCTCCACGAAGCGCATCGACAGCTCACCATCCCCAGCCCCGATCTCCGTGATATGCCAGCCAGGCTGGTAAAGCCGCTTCAGCGTGCGTACCATCCAACGGTGGTTTCCCATCACGGCATTCACCAAAAGCAGATCCTCCCGGCCTCTGATGGCATCAGGATGATCATCCGGGTAGGTCTCCAAAAGCTCAGGTTCCACAACTCGCGTGCGCATGTCCGTCCACTGCCGCACTGGCGGAGAAGACGCAAGCGCTGGCGATGCGGTCATTCTCAGGAGATGGCTTTCTCCCACACCTTCGCCGGAACTTGCTTTATCGTGCTGTAGGGGATGGTGAGCATGGCAAAATAGGGTCCGGTGCGGCGTGAGAGGGGGCCTTTGAAAAGACACTCATGCATGAAGATATCACGCAGCCAGGACTGGATCATGCCTGTGCGTGTGCCGAGCCACATACCGCGCGCGGCACGCTGAATCGCGGCATTTGAGGCGCGATGGCGGCAGCGGTCGTAGGCTTCGAGCAGGGGCAAAGCAGGCTGCGCGCGCTGCTCGATGGCGAGCAGCACTTCCGCAAGGAACTCGGCATCTGCCCAGCCGGTGTTCATACCCTGCCCACCGATGGGGCTCATGAGATGGGCGGCATCGCCACAGAGAATGACGCGCCCGTCGTGGTATTGCTCCGTCTGCATCCAGCGTGGGGAGAAGGGGCTTTGGTTCAATTGATCTTCGACGGCGAGATCGAGGCCCGAGCGCTTGCCCACGAGTTCGCTGATGATGCCGTGCTTCGAGTCGGTGACAGGCTGCTTCGTCTGCACGATCCAGCGGCGTTTGCCATCTGGCAGAGGGAAGGCCTCGACGGCACCATCGGCCGTGAACCAGAGATGCGCTTCTTCATTCATGTCGGTGTGATCCACGAAGTCGCCCATGAGGAAATGGCAGCCGTAGTTCGCGCCGTTGCTGCGCATCTTGATGAGCTCGCGTACACGGCTTTTGTTGCCATCGCAGCCGATGAGCCAGCGGGCGGTGCTGGTGAAGCCTTCGCCCTGCAAAGTCACAGTCTCGGCATCTTGATCAATCTGGGTGATCTCGGTGCCGCGATGCAAAGTCACGTTCGGCATGGTGGCGAGCTTAGCCTCCAGCAAGGTCAGCGTCTGCTGCTGCGGCAGTGAAAGGATGTAGCGATGCGCACCCGGAATCTCGCGGAAGGAGACGCAGCCGAGTCGGCCGCTTTGCCCATGCACATGACAGTCACGAATCGGCACACCACGGCGGACGAATTCGTCTTCCAGTCCAAGCTGGGAAAGGATCTCCAGCGATGGGGGTGTGATGCCGATGGCTTGCGAGTTCGGCAGCGGTTCGGTGCGCTTATCCACGATGAGCACGCGCAGGCCCTTTTGTCCGAGCAGCCCCGCGAGCAGCAAACCCACCGGTCCCGCGCCGACGATGGCGATGTCGTGATCCGTAGGTTTCATGGTGGGAGATTTGATGGAGCGCACTTTCGACGGAAACCAATACGGCACCCGCTGACGATAACGCTCAAAAGCTGCGCCATACCATTGACGATAACGCTTCTCTTTCATCATCGGTGCGAGCACGCAGTAGGCACTCCACAGCACGGCGATGACGAGATGGTCAGGCGTCCAAACGGGGCCAGTCCAAAGGATGAGGGTGAAGGAAGCGTAGATCGGCTGACGGCTGTGACGAAACATGCCGGTGCGTGTGAATGGTCGATACACAGGCCGCTCGCCGCGCCACACGGAGCGCCAGCCGAGCGTGCCCATCTGGATGTCGATGCCTGCGTCGGTCATGGACTTCGCCAGCATGATCCAGGAGATGCCGTAAAGGACACTGAGCGCGATTTTAATCCCACCCGTGGGCATCCACCACACCGTGTCCGTGGAAGACCAGAGGAGGAAGGTCATGAGCAATTGCACTGATGCGAAGCCGGCAAAGATCGTGGTGGAAAGCACTGAGCCGAGTCCCAGCGGTGCCAGACGCGCCATGAAGCGGCGACCACGATCCGAAAGCAGCAACGTGTGACCAATGGCGAACTGAAGGATGAGCAGCACATCCATCGCCAGCGCCGCGACACCATGCAGATGGAGCAGGCTGCCATGCAGGCCGTTGTAGAGACTCCAGCACATCACTGACACCGACGCGACGAACAGCGTCAGACTCACGATGCCATACACCAGCGCCGTGTAGCGCTGAGGTGTCGTGTAAAGTCTGGCGGTGCTGTCCATCAAGCGTGTGCGACTGAACTGACTCCAGGCACTTTCATGGCGGTGCTGCCGATGCGCTCCATGACGGCTGTTTCGACCGTGAGTCCGGGACCAAAGGCCATGGCGCAGAGAGTGGCGCGGTCGGTTTCTGCCGAGTCGAGCATTTCTTTGAGAACGAAGAGAATGGTGGCGCTGCTCATGTTGCCATAGTCACGCAGGATGGTTCGCGCGGCTTCGAGGGCATCAGGCTTCAAATGCAGACTCTCCTGAACTTTGTCGAGGATGGCACGGCCACCAGGATGCACGGCCCATTCCTCGATCTCATCGACGTTGGTGTCATGCCGCTTCAGCACGCCATTGAGTAGCTGGCGAATGTTCCCGCCGATGATGTCGGGCACGTAGCTGGAGAGGACAATATTAAAACCCTCATTGCCGATTTCCCAGGCCATGTCTGCCTCGCTGGAGGGAACAACGGCGGACTCGAAGCCGTCGAGTCGATAGGCAGGCTTGCCTTCGACAGGCGCGCGCGCACTGACGATGGCCGCGCTTGCACCATCCGCGAACAACGAATTGGCCAGGATGCTGTCGGGCTGGTCATTGATCTGCATGTGCAGCGTGCAGAGTTCCAGACAGATCACGAGCACCACTGCATTGGCATTTGCCTCACAAAACTGAGCCGCCATGCGCAGCGCGGGGAAGGCGGCGTAGCATCCCATGAACCCGAGCGTGTAGCGCTCCACATTCGGGCGCAGGCCCAGTTCCTTGATGATATGGAAGTCAGGTCCTGGGTTCGCAAAGCCGGTGCAGGAGGTGTAGATGATGTGGGTGATGTCTTCTTTCTCAAAGCCGGTCGCATTCGTGATGGTGCGGCGGGCGAGCTCGACCGCGAGTTCATGAGCGCAGTGAGTATAGACGCGATTTCTTTCCTCTGTGCCCGGCGGGATGAGCGTGCCATCGGCATCGCTGCGATAAAGCGTGGCCTCTGTGCCTGTGACGAAATCACCCGTGACACTGTGACGAGTCTCGATGCCGCTGCGGTTGTAGATGGCGTGGATGAGGCGCTTCGTTTTCGGGTCCTTAGCCCAGCCTTTGAGCCGGTCACGCGTGTAGCTCTGAGCGTAGGTGTAGGCTGGAGTGCCTGTGGAGATGTGATGAATGAAGGCGGACATGAAATTTAATTCTGAGTGAGTGTAACCGCGGCATGAATCTTCACGCCATCGCCTACGCGGATGAATAACAGCACCGTAGGGACGCTAATGCCGCTGGCTTTCATGGAGATGGGAAAGTCGAGATCGAAGGTGGCCTTGCCGCTTGCGAGCTTCCAATTCGTGATCGTGGCGGTGACCTTTTGAGGTTTGCCGAGCAAGGTCAGTGTCATGGGAAGCTTCGTTGGCGTCTTGCCATCAGCGGCGATTTGATCCGCAGGCACGTCAATGGAGGCGGAGATGAGCGGATGGTCGGTGACCTTCATGGCCTTACGCATGTTTTCATCACGCTTCGCCTCGGCAGTATCCATCTTTGCGGCTTCGACACGGACATCCGCCTGGATGCGAGTGGGTTTGCCACTGCTGTCCAGAGTGATTGTCGTGTTGAACGGCTTGGCGGCGACTTTGCCACCCCAGTCGTGAAGGGTGGAGGTGCCTGAGAAGGTGATCTCAGCCTTGCCAGACCAGCTCGCCGTGCTGTCGGCGTGGAGCATGGAGGCTAGGAGAGCTAAGGAGAGGCAGAAGAGAGGTTTCATCAGGATGGTTCAAGTCGCTGGTTTATCTGCACTGAAGACTCCGTAGCGCTGGACTCCCAACTCATAAGCCAGCCAGATGCGAAACAAAGTCAGCGCAAAGATACGATTGGGGTTCTTCGAGCTGAACAAAAAACTGCGATAGTGAGGTTTGGTGAAGAAACCCTTCACGGTGCGCCAGGCGCAGAGCGGCCAGGTTTTCTTCACCTGCTGAGCGTAGTCATGAAACTGGTAGTTCGTGAATCCAGCCTCCAAAGCCGCAGCGCGGAACTCACTTTCGGGACGGACTCCAGCGATCTGTGATTCGCGGGTGATGGCGTCGATGAGATGGTGCTTCGACAATGCGCCAGGATTCTCACAAGACATCCACGCGACGGCGACGAGCCGACCACCGGGTTTCATCACGCGGTAGCACTCGCGGAAGAAGGTGGGCAGGTCAGGCATGTGCTCCAGGCTTTCCACCGTCTCCACCACATCGAAGCGATTGTCCGGCAGTTGATTCTGATACCAGTCACGCAGCAGGAAGGTTGTCTTGCCAGGCACATCGTTGTGCTCCTGAGCATAGCGCCACTGCATCTTCGAGATGGTCATGCCGGTGACATTGGCTCCGTAACGCTCAGCCAGGATTTTTGCGGTGGCACCATAGCCGCAGCCGACATCACAGACATCCGTGTCTTTGCCAGTGCCGCCCAGCTTGGCGACGAGCGTCACCAAATTTTCCGCTGCTTCGGTGTCGGTTTCGTTGCCGGTGAGCCACATGCCGTGATGCACATGTTCGCCCCAGATCTCACGGTAGAAGGAGTCGAGGTCATCGTAGTGCGAGGCCGCACCGTCGATGGTGGGAGTGTAGTCAAGGGCGATGGATGTGGTGCTCATTGAAGGTGTTCTTAAGTTGATAAAAGCAGGAGAAGGGCCGTTACGATCAGTGTGTGGATAAGGCATGAAGCAAGGCTATTGCAGGTATTCTCGAGGCACTGCCCATGAGCAGCTGTGGCAGCAAGCCTAGCAGCAGCCCTCGGCGTGCGTGGAGGCTGCCTGTTTGCCACCATGACCAGTTTGAATGCAACCCGCCCGCGAGCCACCATCCAAGAGCAGCGCTGATGGGCGTCAGAAGCGCTGTAGTCCCTTGCAAATAAAGTCCAAGTGCCATGGCGATGACGAACGGCCGTGTATGCCGATGCACGAGCGCGGCAATGGCAGCCAGTGTGAGGAAACACGAAACCATGTCCGGCATCAGCAGCTTCCCAAATGAGAAAACCCCAAACAACAGCATGAGCATCGTAGCTATGGAATGCGCAAGGTGGTGACCCCATAGTCGGCGAACGATGAAAAAGGTCATCCAGACAGTCGCCCAGGCTGATAACACAGTGACGACCGTTGATAAGCCGCCCCGGAATCCATCGTGGATAAAGATGAGAACCAGTACGAATGGCAACAGCCATGGCCAGAGTCGGATGAGATCACGAACAGGCCATTGGGGGACAGGCCGTAGAGCGGTGGAAAGCGGCGGGTTCATACAAAGCACAAGCAGTTAAAAGAGTGGAACTGATGCCATCCTGTGATGGCCTGATCTGGCCTGCGGCCGTTGAGCCGGGGCTGGGCTGGCGACATGATCGCCCCTCAGTTCAAGTCCACCTCTAGCAACCGATGCCGCCGATGCTTGACTCCACGCTCACGCCTGAGGTGTGCATGATGTCCTCTCCATTCGCTCATGACAACTGGCACCGTTGCCAGAGCCAGATCCCACAAAAGACAAGGCTCCATAGACGCTTCAAACTCTTCCTGCTGCTCTGCGCCAGCTTCCTTTTCAATTTCGGATTCGATACAAGCGTGGACCTGACCTGCAGCATCCGGGCTGAGCCCCAGCGTCGATGCCTCACCCGCTATAGCGAGGAAGGTCAGAAACAGAAGAAGCAGTCGGGTGTAGTTCACTATCTTGAATGCAGTATGATGGCGCTTGTGCGGAACAGGCTACAATGTGACATGAATTGATTCCCTTTGCTCAATAGAAGCTGTGGAAGACTTCATGTTTTGTTGAAAATGCATGATCCTGTTAGCTTAATACTTGGTATACCACATGGAATCAGCCAGGATGCGTCACCAGAAGAGTGGTGAATACGTTTCCCAGGCTGACTTATGGCAGTGGCTGCTGAAGTTTGACGCCACCCGAAAGGATGGGTGACGTCGTGATTTTCTGCCCAACTCCAGGGATTTGAGCCGACATGAAATAGCCGACAGCCTTGATCTGACCGTCTGTCTGCCGGACCACCTGACCGAAGAATGGCACCTTCGCGCGAGTCAATGGCGGAGTTGTTTCCACCAGGGTGAAATTTCCACCCACGGCTCCTGTGGCAGGATTGAGAGTGATTGTGACTTTGCCTGGATTGTTTAATGCAGGTGGCAGCACAACCTTGTTCAGAGCACTGAAGGTGAAGCTCGTGTCAGGATCTGTGGCTGAGTCCGCGAGCCCGCCATGAGTGAACAAAACCTGTACCTCGCCCACTGCTGGCAGCCCAGAGATCGCCTTGGTCTTGTTGGTCAATGCCAGGAACCCACCATCAACCGTGAGATTCGTTGGCCCGAAGGAGTTGGGGTAGGCACGCCCAGTGATGGAAGGCTTCAGCCAGGTGAGTGATCCGCTGACGGTGTTGTCCGTGAGACCTTCCAAATTTGCATTGAGAATCAATGCCCCCTGGATGGTGCCCAATTTTTTATACAAAGGCGAATAAACCCAGAACTCTCCACCCGTGCTGAGAAAAGCCGCACTCGTGATGCTCTCCCCATCCGCCGTCTTTCCTGCGACGACGAGGGTGCCTGCCAGAGTGGGTGCAAATATGGCGAATCCAGTCCCTTGCGGAATCAGTGCCACTCCTTTGTCCCCTGCATCCGCCAGATTCAGAGCCAAGCTGTAGTAACCCTGAAATGCGCTGGCTGGGCTTGTTTTCGCGTGCCATGGGGTGCGCCGGCCAGAGACTGCCGCGCCATCGAGAGTGCCAGTCATTGCGTTGTTTTCAGCATCCAGAGTCAAAGTCAGCACACGCCCTCCGACAAGTGCAGAAATGTGCGGCGCGGTGGCAGCAAGACGTCCCTTCGATGCAAGGATGGCCGAAGGGGCTCCACCGCCGCTGGCACCGATCAGTTTGAGCGAGTAGTTGCCAATCGAAGTGATGGTAAGCGTCAGTGATCCTCCCAGATTACGATTCACGCTAGAATGACGGGCGACGAGGCCGCCAAAGGTTCCAACGAAATTAGGATGAAGGGGATTCACAGTGAGCGGGACCGTAATCAATGCGGTGGAGCCAGCTGCATTCGCTGCCTTCACTTTCACACTGAAACTTCCCGAGAGATTCGGGAGCCCGCTGATCACACCCGTGGTAGCAACATATTTCAGCCCCTTTGGCAGACCCGTGATGGTGAATGTCTTCGGGTAGTTCTCCGCAGTGACGGTGTAGTTAAAGGCAGTGCCAACCGTGACCGTCGGGAAGATAATTGGACGAATCACAGGCAGAAGGAAAGTCGCCGAAACAGGCAGAAGAAGAGACTGCGTGACGGCGAAGCCACTGTTGTCTGCGAGACGCACGGTGAAGGCTGCATTGCCAGGTGTCGTGGGTATGCCGGAGAGCACACCTGCGGTGCTGAGCGTGATCCCTGCTGGCAGTGCGCCAGCACTCACGGTCCAGGAAGGTGAAGATTCACCGCCTGAGCCGATGAGGCTGTGATTGAAAGCCACGCCTTTGACGGCTGTCGGCAGTGTCGTGGTGCCGATGGCGAGGTCATTCACGGTGAGGCTGAATGCTTTCGTCGAAGTGTCGTTTTCGTCGTCCGCCACCTGAACGGTGAACGTGCTCGTGCCAGCGCCGGTCGGTGTGCCGGAAATCACGCCGTCAGTGCTCAGGTTCAATCCATCTGGCAGCGAGCCATCAGACACCGTCCAGGTATAGGGCGTGGTGCCGCCGATGGCGACCAGAGTGGTATTGTAGATGAAGCCCGTCCTGATCGTCGCCAGGGGTGAGGTCGTAAAGATCGTTGGAGCCACGGGTGCCTGAACGGTCACGGTGGCAGTGCTGGATAGCGCTCCGCTAGTATTCGCGATGTTGGTCACTTTCACCCAATAGCTGGTCGTGGCGGCCAGTGCCGATGTGGTAAAGGAAGGCGAGTTGGTGCCGACAGGCGTTGTCGTCACACCGCTGGCCCCTTGATACCATTGATAAGTGAGTGGCGCATCGCCAGTGGCGACGACGGACATGTTTGCCGTCTGACCTCCGGTGATGGAGCTGGAGGCAGGATGGGTCGTGATCTCGGCGGGTTGACGGACAGTGACTGTGGCCGTGTTCGAGTTAGCTCCTGTGGTGTTCACAGAGTTAGTGACCTTCACCCAGTAGCTCGTCGTGGCTGTCAGTGATGGCGTCAGGAAAGAAGGCGAGTCGGTTCCCACGGGATTTGTGGTCGTGCCACTGGCTCCTTCATACCATTGATAAGTCAGTGGCGGTGCCCCTGTGGCGACAACGGTCAGCGTGGTCGTGCTTCCACGGTTGATCGCCGTCGAAGTCGGATGTGTGGCAACGGCAGACCCAGGTGGCGCGGCAACACTGATGGTGAAGACCTTCGACACCGACCCTCCTGAGAAGCCAGCATTCTCCCACGCTTTGATCGTGACTGTTTTATTGCCAGCTTCCGTCGTTGTCCCTGTCAGGGTTGCCGTGGCACCCGTGGATTTCGTCAGAGTCAGGCCGACAGGCAGGGTGCCGCTGGAGACCTGCCAGGACTTCGGCTGGCTAGGACTTCCCGTGACTTGAAACAGGCCTGACAATGGCACGCCTGATGTCACAGGAACGGTTGTCGAACCAGCCGATGGAGCCACTTGAGAAAGTGTCGTCGCACCGGCCACACTGTCGTAGGCACCGAGACCGACGACGGTAGCGATGGCGAACTGGGCCGGTGAGAGAATGGCCGCTGATGACGCGAGATTAAACTCAGCAGGCAGCAAGATCTGCGCTGCTGGACTTCGCTGGAAGAGCATGAGCAGCGAGCTCGCGCGTTTAGATAGGCGTTTCAGATTCAGGAGAAAAATGGAGGCATTCATGGAGGGTTCGATGAGTTCAAGGGTTCACGGTTGGTTGATAAAATGAGCATCAGTTGCAGCCACAGCCGCCGCCGCCCACACCGCCGCCGCCAAAGCTGGCTTCGCGGGAGAAGTAGGCGTGCTGGGTCATCGCCAGCAGCAGTGAGTCGCGGCCTGCATCCATGAGTGGATTAGCGAGATTGCCGCGCTGGTAGGGCTTCACGCGCACCAGATGCTGAGAACAACTGCTGAGCGTCATCGCGGCCATGGCGGCAGTAGTGAGGAGGATCGGTTTCATCACGGTGTGGATGGAGTGAAGTTTATTCAGCCAGCAGCGCTTCGATCTCGGCGGTGTATTCGGCCTCGGTCTTGGTACCTTTGAAGCCCTTGTGGATGTGGCGGATCACGCCTTTGCGATCGACGAGGTAGCTTGTTGGCATCGTCGGCGGATTGAAGAAGTCCGCTGCCTTGAGCTGGGTGTCGTGGGCAAGAGTGAAGGCGACTTTGCTCTTCGAGACGAAGCCCTGGTAGTCTGCCATTTCGTCATCGACTCCGATGCCAATGATCACGAGTCCCTTCGAGGCATACTTCTGATGCAGACGTGCCATCGCAGAAAAGGAGGCTTTGCACGGCGCGCACCATGATGCCCAAAAATCGACGAGCACGACTTTGCCGGATGTCTTCGGCAACGAGGCTCCGGGAAGCAGGCCGCTGAGTGCTGGTAGTGCAGCGCCGACTTTGGGTTCTGCGGCTGTCGCAGAGGAAAGGCTGAGGCAGGTGATGGCGAGGAGGAGGATTTGTTTCATGATGATGTTTGTTTCGTTTGTTTTTTGGAGAATCAGATCAGGCGGCCTGGACTTGGAATTTGCGGAACTCCCGGGTGGCATGGGGGCCATGCTCATCTTGTGCGCAGGCCTCGACACCGGGAGCGCGGTCGGCAAAAAGCAGCCCTTCACGCAGTCCGAGAATGAAGACGCAGGTGGAATAGATGCCCGCCAGCAGGCAGCTCGGCGCGAGCACAGTCACCGCGCGCAAGCCATGCCGCACAGGCCAGCCAGTGCGACGGTCGAGGATGTGCCCATAGCGCACGCCTTTGTGTTCGAAGCGTCGCGCATAGTCGCCCGAGGCGCACACGGCATAACCAGAGACAGCGAGTCCGCCGACGCATTGATCCGTCTTGATGCCATCCTGAATGCCGACATGCCAGAAGGGATGCAGGCCATTGCCGCCGCTGGCAAAGATGTCACGCCCGAGATCCACGAGGATGTCCTGAATGCCATGCTTCTTCGCGATGGCAATGACCTGGTCCACGGCGTACTCTTTTCCAAAGCCACCGAAGTCGAGCCCCATGCCTTCACGAGTCAGGAAGACTTTCCCGGGCTTGCGATGCACATCGTTCCAGTTCGAGAGCGACATTGCCTTGGCGATTTCATCATCGCTGGGCAGCCGCTCATGCACGATCTTCCAGTCCCACACCTTCGTGAGTGGCAGCGTCGCAGCATCGAGGACACCTTCCGTCAGGCGATTCATGGCATCCGCGAGGTCGAGCATCTTCTCCATCTCCTGATCCACCGGCACCCACTCTTTGCCAGCCGCCTGATTGATCTTCGAGAGCATCGAGTCCGGCTTGAAGCGGGAGAACTTCGCCTCAAAAGCACTCAGCCAGCCCAGTGCATCCGCCACGAATTGCAGCGCTGTTTTTTGATCCTTACAGCGGAACTGAAAGGCGCAGTCCGTGCCTAGCGCGCGGAAGGCCACACGCCGCACGCCGCGTGAATCTGGCTCGATATGGATCTGGGGGACGGGCTTTGACATGATGCTGGATCAGAATTGGAAATGGGCGCCGAAGGTCCACATGTTCGCCGTGGGGTAGGCGGCGGCAGGTGCCTGATTGCCGCCGATGCCACTCATGTCGTAGTGCTCGTAGGCGGCGGAGAGGGAGATGTTTTCGGTGATGCGGAAGCGAGCCTTTAAACCCAGGCTCATCGTGGCCATGGAAGACAGGCGATAGTCAGCGGAGTAGTTCGGCCCCGTGCCGTCGGGATAGTCCTGCGGCGTGCCGACATTCACCTCGTTGAGGGAATTATGGAAGAAGTCCGCCGCGCTCTGCTGGTAGTAGCGGAAGAAGGGAGTGATCTCCAGCCTGCTGAACAATTCCTGCCGCCACTCCAGTTGCAGGCTCTGGGAGAAGACGCCGTAGTCGTCCTGCGAAAGACGAACGATGGCATCCAGCGCAGAGTTTGTCCTTTCAAAGTAGTGCGTGCCTTGAAGTTGCAGCACTCCACGAAGACGGCTGGAGGGGCGGTTTTCCCGGTAGAGGTTTGTCACCGGGATGCCGAAGAGAAGCTCATCGCGCTGGATCGCCTTGTATTGATCGTTCAAATAACCCTCGGCATAACCAAGCGTCAGGTTGGCGCTGAGTACGGTGTTTTTATCCCAAAGCTGGGATAGGCCCAGGAAGACATCGTAGCTCTTTTTGTTCTGATCATCCGTGCCGATCACCACGATCGTGTCATTGAGGTAGTTGAGCCCGAAAGACACGGTCGTGTTCTTCTGATTCAGCTCCCACTTGTCGCTCAACGAGATGCCCTGGGAGAGGTAATCGCTCTCCCGGCTGTGTGACAGTTCCAGCTCCACACGATGATCGCCGATCTGCTGGGAAAGCGCCGCCAGCACGCCCTGGCGCACATCCTCAATTTCCGTGAGGAAAGGCTGCGTGCCACCCGGCAGCGCACCAATCGGAGTCGAGCCGGTGATGGCATCCCGCAATAGCTGAAAGCGCAAACTCGTCTCCTCAGACAGGAACATCTCTCCCCGATAATAGTAGGACTCAATGAACATGCGCCCGCCCGACTCATCATAAGTCTGGTAGCTCGTATCAAACTTGAACGCCTCCGCAGCCGAGATGGACAAGCTCGGCAAGAGGAAGGGGGTCAGTGTGATAGGCGTCCTCATGCCTGGCTTCTTGAAGAATGATGCCATGGATGACTCTGCGGATGATGGAGTAGGGGTGAGCATGATCTGCGTGAAAAATGAAGGTCTAGGGGGACTCCACGAGCTTCGCGATATCTCGGCTGCTGAAGGCTTCCGCGATCACCTTGCCATCCATCAAAGCGCGCACTCCCCAGCCGTGGTAGCGTGTGCCAGTTGCCTCGACACGCTTATAGTTGGCGCGCCGCCCGCTGCTCGCGCGTTCAGCATGCTGCCTCACATAGGAAAAGACCGTTTCCTTGGTCTTGATCTCCACCGCTTTGCCGGGCTGCATCTCGATGACCTCGCTGCCTTTCACATGCTCGACGACTTCATCGGCCTTCAGATCATCCGCAAAGAAGTGCCACTCAATCGTGATCTGAGCGGGTTGGGTGAGTGACATGGAGGAGGCGCTGATCTCCAACCAGCGGATGTGTTCCTCCGCGCTGTCTTTTCCAGAGTGCGGCTTATGCCGTCCCTTCATGTCCACGCTGAGCAAAACGCTGTTGGAGGCAAATGCGGACACCAAGCTGAAGGCCAGCATTATGGCGACACCGACGATCTTGAGACGATGAGAGATTTGGCTGTGTATTGTTTTCATAACTGAATGTGAGTGGGTGGAAGGTTCATATGGCGACCTGGCCGATGGCCATGTGCTCTTCATGCTTCACGCGGACGCGTGCTGGCTTGCAGACGAGCCAGCGGTAAAGCACTGGCAGCAGGAAGAGTGTGAGGAAGGTGCTGCTCACGATCCCGCCGATGACGACAGTCGCGAGCGGGCGCTGGACTTCGGCTCCGGCACCTTCGCTGATGGCCATGGGGATGAAGCCGAGGCTGGCGACGAGGGCGGTCATGAGCACGGGGCGCAGACGTTGCAGACTGCCTTCGGTGACGGCTTGCTCGGCATTGCGGCCTTCATTGCGCAGTTGATTGAAGCAACTGATGAGCACCACACCATTCAGCACGGCCACGCCGCAGAGCGCGATGAAGCCGATGGCGGCGCTGATGCTGAAGGGCAGGCCGCGCATCCAGAGGGCGAGTACGCCGCCGGTGATGGCAAGTGGGATGCCGGTGTAGATGATGAGCGTCTGCGTGACACTTTTGAAAGTGGCGTGGATGAGCACAAAGATGAGCACCAGGGCGAGCGGCACGACGACCATGAGCCGGGCGCGGGCTTCCTGGAGATGCTCGAACTGCCCACCGAAATCGACGCGATAGCCTTCCGGCAACTGCACGCTGGAGGCGATCTTGGCACGAGCGGCATTGACGTAGGCTTCAGAGTCCGTGCCTCCCGCGAGATCGACATTCAGACCGACACGACGATGTCCATCCTCGCGGCCAATGGCATCGACCTGCGGCACTTCGACGAAGTCAGCCAGACGACCGAGAGCGATGAGTGAGCCGTCCTGGGTGCGCACGGGCAGCGCCTTCATAACTTCGGGGTTGTTACGAAGGTTTTCGGGCAATCGCACCACGATGGCGCGGCGGCGGTTGTTCTCGACCAACATGCCTGCGGTGTGTCCAGCCATCGCGGTGGTGATGGCGGCGTTCACCTCGGAGGCTTCGACGTTGAACTTGAGCATCGAAGCGCGGTCCACGCGGATCTCCAGCACGGGCACGCGGCCCTGACTTTCAAACTCGGCGTTGTCGGTTCCGGCGATGCCTTCGAGGATATCCTTCACCTGACCTGCCACTTTTTCCATCGTGTCGTAGTCATCGCCAAAGATGCGCACGGCGAGGTCGGCACGGGAGCCTTCCAGCATCTCGTTGAAGCGCATCTGGATGGGCTGAGCGAAGTCGTAATCCTGTTCGGGCACTTCCTTGGCGAGTTCTTCGCGCACGAGTTCGGCGAGTCGATCACGGCTGACGGGTTTACCATTTTCTTTGCGCCATTCCGACTGTGGTTTGTAGAAAACGTAGAGGTCGTATTCGCCGGGAGACATGGGATCAGTCGCCACTTCGCTGGTGCCGACACGGGCAAAGGTGCGTGTCACTTCGGGAACTTTTTCGATGAGATACTTCTGCGTCTTGATGCAGCGATTCAGCGAGGTCTTGAGGCTTGTGTTCGCAGGCTGATACACCATCGCTGTCCAGGAACCTTCATTGAGTGTGGGCACGAACTCTTGTTTGAGATTCATGAACACCAGCACCGTCGCCACGAGCAGCGCCACGACACCACCGACCACGCCCCAGCGTGTTGTCCATGCGACGCGGAGTGATGGCGCATAAGCCGCCTTCGACCAGCGCATGAGAAAATTGTCCTTCTCACTGATGTTGCCAGTCAGCAGCAGTGAACAAAGCGCGGGCATGAGGGTGAGCGCGAGCACCAAAGCACCACCGAGAGCGAGCATGACTGTGATTGCCATGGGGTGGAACATCTTCCCCTCGATGCCTGTCAGCGCGAGGATGGGAAGATAGACGAGCGTGATGATAAGCACGCCGAAGAACATCGGGCTGCCGACTTGCTCGCCCGCTTCATGGACGGCATTGAGTCGCTCTTTGGCGGTGAGTTTGCGGCCGAGTTCATGCTGACGCTCGCCGAGCACGCGGACGATGTTTTCCACCATGACGACGGCACCGTCGATGATGAGTCCGAAGTCCACCGCGCCGAGGGACATGAGGTTTCCCGACACTCCGCCGAAGGTCATGCCAATGAGTGCAAAGAGGAACGAAAGCGGAATCGCTAGTGCGACGATGAGGGCCGCACGCCAGTTGCCCAACAGCAAGAGCAGAACCACCACGACCAGCACAGCCCCTTCGAAGAGGTTGTGCTTCACGGTGTTGATCGTGCGGTCCACGACCTCGCTGCGGGCATACTGGATGCGGATTTCTAGATCAGCGGGCAGCTTCTTGCCCAGTTCGCTGAGTTTCTCTTCGACGCGCTTGCTGATGATGCGGCTGTTTTCGCCGACGAGCATCATCACGGTGCCGAGCACGGCTTCTTCGCCATTCTCGACCGCACATCCGGTGCGGACATTGCTGCCGATGCTGACTTCAGCGAGATCCTTCACGCGCAGCGGTTCGATGCCTGCGGCAAACTTCACGGGCAGGTTGGCGATGTCTTCCGCGCTGGCCACCTTACTCACGCCGCGAATCAGCACACGTTCCGTGCCTCGCTCGATGACGCCACCGCCTGCGTTGTCCACGTTTTGACCGATGATCTCCGCGAGTTCGCTGAAGGTCATGCCTGCGCTGGCGAGTGACTCGGGCTTGGGCAAAATCACCAACTGTCGTTCATAACCACCGCTGCTGTTCACCTCCGCCACGCCTGGCACGGTGCGCAAAAAAGGCTTCACGATGTAGTCGTGAGCCTCGCGCAGATCCATGAGCTGGCGCTCGCGAGTTTGTTTACGCTGGGGAGAGTCCTTTTTGTAGTCGAGCGTGTAATAAACGATCTCGCCCAGGCCGGTGCTGATGGGTGACATCTGCGGGCTGAGGCCTGCGGGAAGTTCCACCTGCACGAGACGTTCGCTCACGAGTTGGCGAGCGCGAAAGAGATCGAACCCATCACGAAACACGAGGGTGACCTGCGAGAGGCCAGACTTCGTGAGTGAGCGGAATTCCTCCACGCCCTGAATGCCCGCAAGCGCGAGTTCCAGCGGATAGGTGACGAGCTTCTCCGTCTCCTCAGGCGCGAGTCCTGGCACGGCGGTGTTGACCTGAACCTGCGTGTTCGTGATGTCGGGCACCGCGTCCACAGGCAGGTGCATGGCGGAGAAAATCCCAGCCGCGAGCAAGAGCAGCGACCCCATGATGACGAGGAAGCGGTTCTTCAGCGAAAAGTCGATGATGGAAGAGATCATGGCCTAGTTGTTCGTCAGCTTGGGTGTGATGGATTCGCCGGTGAGTGCGGTGCCGGTGAGGCGCTCGATCTCCATGCGGTGCTTCCAGGCATTGCGGCGGGACTCGATGAGCGAGTCCATGGCGTCGAGATAACCGCGCTGCATTTCGACATAGGTCGCGGCAGGTACTGCCCCGAGGCGGTAGTGCTCGTCCGCCTGCTTTGCGGCATCGGCGAACTGCTTTTCACTCTCGGGACGCCAGCGGGACAAGGCATCAAGCTCGGCGAGATAGGCGGAGCGCTCCACGGAGAGATCACGCTCAAGGTCGCGCAGTGTGGCGAGGAGCAGCGCTTCGGCTTGTTGAGTGCGAGCTTGTTCAGCAGCGATGTTGCCTTTGTTCTTGTTCCAAAGTGGCAGAGGGATGGAGAAGGCGAAACCGCCTTCGATCTGCGTGCCCCCGGCGTGTTGTCCGGCCATGTAGGGGCCAAAGGTGATGTTTCCCCAGCGCTCGGATTTGGTGAGGTCGATCTTGAGACCTTGTTTGGCGACATTGAGCCGCTTTTGCTGAAGGTCGAAGTTCGTGCGGGCTGCCTGCTGCTTCAGGGTTTCCATCTGCGGTGCGCTAGGAAATGAGGTGACGGCGCCGCTGAGTTGAATGGCTTGGTCTGGACCACGACCACAAAGCACGGCGAGCGTCGCCATGGCTTCGCGCACTTGCTTTGATGCATCGGTCAAAGTGCGGTCGCTGGTGAGCAGTGTGGCTTCGAGGATGCGACGCTCAAGCAAGGCGCTGACGGAGCCACTGTCGCGCTGAACGAGCACGTCGATGAGTGCCTCCAAGCGCTCGCGGACACTGCGAGCGGCGTCTTCCTTGCGCTTGAGCAAGATGACGTCACCAGCACGGGCGCGGACTTCATTCGAGAGCTGGGATTTGAACTGCTGAAGTCCTAGCTCGGCGAGTGTGATGTCACGATCTGCGATGGCCTTCCGCAGAGACATGCGCCCAGGGAAGTCAAAGGTTTGAAGGATCTGCGCACGCCAGACGAGGCCGTCTTTTTGAGCGGCGATGCCCATGCCGCCGAGTTCGGTGTTGAGTTCAGGATTGGCGAGCTGGCCGGCAGACTGACGACCTCCGCGTGCAGCGGCGATCTCGGCTTCATAGAAGCGGACTTCGGGGTTTTTTTGAAGTGCTTCGGCGACGAGGTCACCGCTGGTGACAGCGGCGGAATCACGCGCTGATAGAAGAGAGGCGCTACAAGTGAGCAGGGTGGCTGATAGGATAAGAGATGAGCAAAATTTCATGAGAGAGGCAGAGGGAAAGAGTCGAACTTTGGATCACGCGGATGACGTGATGCATGGGATGCCCAGCCCGATGCAGGATGAACCCTGCACGATGGCTGGAGCGTCGGCTGACGGCTGAATGCCGCCCCTCTCTCAGATCAGAAGCTGCACGGTAGCGAGCATCGGTCGGATGCGGCACCGTGGCATTTGTGCTTCCTTGAAACCGCTGGCGCGAGTTGTGTCACGTGCGGGACTGATGGCGATGAGCGTGAGTTGGAAGGTCGCCGCGTGATTGACCTGCGGAGCTTCCTTGGTGGCACGAGCAATGTCTTCGCGTTCGCTGCTGGCGCTTGAGTCAAAGTGGGAAGAGACGAGCTGATGATCACCTTCATCAGACGCTTTGCAAAGGCGCACAAGAACACGGGCCAGTGCATTGACATGATCTTTTACCTCAGGGGTAAAGGCATTACTGCGATGATGCAGCGTGAGCCTCATGCCACTTTCCGACTGCGACACAACCAAGCTGTGACTACCATCAATCCAAGCGGCCAGCGCCATGGCAGCAGGCATCACCGACGTGCCAGTGATGGTGTAAGCCATCAGGAGCAAGAGTGCGATGAAGCGCTGTTTCAGGGAATGCCGCATGTTTTGTGAGGTGTCTCTAACGCGTTATAGAGCGTGCTTTGCCAGTGAATGTTCGTTTGTTACCAAATGGTCATCATCCGCCGCCATTGTGCTGAGATCGTGTCGCATTCTCTGGCAGATGCGATGGATGCTGACGGCGACTGCACTGCGTTTACGGCCCTGGGATTGGGCGATGGCCTGGCTGGTTTGTTTTTCCGCATAGTGGAGATGAAGCAAGTGCCGTTGAGCTTCTGGCAAAGTGAAGAGGCAGCGATCCATGGCAGCGAAGCGTCGTTCACTTTCATCCTCTGCATGAACCTCCTGGAGCCGCTGCTGATCAACCCAGGCGATGATGCGGCTTTGCTCACGCGCATCATCGCGGATCTGATTGAGAGCCAAGCGCCATGCCAAAGTTCTCAACCAAGGCATGAACACTGTTCCTGCGCGAAACTGAGCGTGCTTTCTGAAGGCATGAACCAGCGCATCATGGGCAAGGTCCGCCGCCTGTGTCTCTGACAACCGCGTGGCCAGCCATCCGCGCAGCAAGGGAACGCAATGCTGATAAAGACGTGTGGCAGCGGCCTCATCACCACGCAGCGAACTCTCGAACCATTCGGAGCAAGCATCTGCATGCTGACCGAAGGAGGTGTCATCGAGAGTGGCTTTCATGGCGATGGAGGATGAGGAAAATAAAACCCCGGCAGCCGTCAGGGCTTCACGAGCCGGAAGAAGCGGCTGCCGGAGTTCATCGGCACGGTCACGGTGCTTGTGCCGTTCACGGTCGTGATGACGCGTGAAGAGTTGAACCAGCTTGTGGGACTGAGGTCAGGGCTTTCCTGAAGGGTCCAGCCGGTAAAGGACTCGGGCCAGGAGACGCCGAGTGCGCCGGGAGTGTCCACGGAGAGAGCTACGTCAGGCTTCACCACCACGTCATTCACGCCGAGCATGAAGGGCGAGAGGCTCGGAGTGATGGCTTCGATGACATTGGTCGTTGGATCGACTTTGCATGGAAGCTTCTCCCACACGCCGTTGCGGAAGTGATAGATGACAAGCTGGTTCTCATCATAGTCAGCGGGAAGCAGTGCAGGGTTGTAGGCGAACTTGAGTTTGATGTTGCCAGTGTGGGTGCCGCTGTACTTGAGGTTCCAGCGTTGTTTCTGCGTGCCATTGGGAGTTTCAAAGGCCGGCAGGCTGAATTCGCCTTCATCTTCACGCTCCAACATCTCATCGTCATCCGCTTCAGAGTATTCGCCGAAGAAGGTGCCTTCCTCGTCGATGTCTTCAAACTCGAAGTCAACGCCGCCAGCATGGCCGGAGCCGCCATTGCAACTGCCATGGCCGCCGGTGCCACTTGTGCCGCCGCCATCGACGATGACTTTGGTGCCAGTAAGCAGGCTGAGCACGATGTCGAAGTTCACGCTTTGGCCGGGGGCGATGGTGCCGAGTTCCCAACGCTGCGCACCGGAGATCCAGCGATCTGCGGGAGCAAAGGTGTCGCGGTTCTTGCGGGCGAGATAGGGCCCGTTTGTCCAGTTGTCTTCAATGGAGAGATGCACGCCATCGCTGGGCTTGCCGACGGAGTGATCGTCGATGCCGTTGTTCTCGATGCCGTAGTGACCGATCTCGAAGGCGCTCGGTGCGACTTTAGAATGGAAGCCGATGAGATCCTCAAGGCCAACGGTGGAGCTTTGGCCGCCCGCAGCACTGGCATCCACGCCGGACATGGTCATGTCATACTGATACTCGCGCAGCTTGCCGACGTAGCTGCGGTTGTCGAACTGACCGCGCTGGGAAATGAAGCCGTGAAGCAGGTGGAAGAGCTGCACGTTCGTGATCTGCACGCCGCTGATGTTCTTTACCGTGAAGGTTTCATTCATCACATATCGGTTGCTGTTCACCGAGGCGGGAGCGCCCGCTGCCGAGGCTGGTTTCACACCCATCGGTGTGCCGGTCACGGTATCGACCATTTCAAAACGAAGCGTGATTTCGAGATCGCCATTGGAGATCACGGATTGTGCGATAGGCAGGCCGTCGAGGTTGCTGCCAATGAGATGGATCCCTTGAACCACGGTGAAGTCGGAGTTTGTCTTCCAGTCGGGGAACAAGAAGTTTGGCTCCATCCATTTAGGATCGACCGTGTTGCCACTGCGCGTGTAGCCAACGGCGCTGCCCCATTCACCGGAGAGATACTCGCGGCCTTCGAAGCCAGGTGTGTTGTCGAGCAGGAAGTCGGAGTAGCCGAAGTCCGTCAGCGTGATGTTCCAGTTCGGATTGTCGAGCTGCATGGAGCCGCCAGTGCTGGCGGCAGGACTGACGGTGATGTTATCGACGAGGAAGCGTACTGCACCGACAGGCGCGTCTGGCAGTTGCAGCGTGATTTGGTCGAACGGCGAGTCGCTGTTGAAGTTGATCGTGCCGACGGGGAGCGTGTCACCAGCCGTCACGCTGCCGTGTGCGATGCCAGTGCCGACCACGACAGGAGCGCCGCCGGAGTTGTCGATGGCAGTGATCTGGATGTTTGAAGCCACAGGCACAGCGATGGGCTCCACGGTGGCGAAGTCGATGCTGATGCCGGTCACGGGCTGATCCAATTGGATCGTCAACGTGCTTGCATCGGCGATGGGTTCGAGGTAGTTGCCACTAAATTTGGTCAAGACGCGACCGCTTGCTGTTTCGGTGGTGATCTTGAAGGCATCGACCTCAAGTGAATCGAAGGTCGCGCCGTAACCAACACTGGTTTGGGTCAAGGGCAGGGCCTGATCCAGAGCCAGGACCGGTGTGGCGGTGTCGAAATCAAAGTGGATGCCAAGAGGTGGTGCGCTGAAGTTCGCCACATAACCGCCGCTCGCCGTAGGCGTGAAAGTGTAGCTCGTGGAAGTGCTGACTTCGGTGCCAACGGCATCGGTCCAGTTCGTGAAGGTGTAGCCCAGATTGGCAGTCGCCACGAGGGTGACGCTATCACCAGCGTTGATCGTTCCGCCGCCACTGGTGGTGCCACCGATGGAGGGGAAGGCAGAAGTGGTGATGCTGTAACCTGCGACGAAGTTCGCCACCAGGGTGCGATTGGCGCTAGCTGTAAAGGTGTAGCTGGCGTTCGCGCTGACAGGCACTCCAGCCTCAGTCCAATTCACGAAGGTGTAGTCTGCATTCGGTGTCGCGATCAGCGTCGCATTGCTGCCGCTCGCCACGGGGCCGGTGCCTGTCACCGTGCCACCAGCCAGAGGCGCCGCACTTGCAGCGATGTTGTAGCTGACGCCACTCGTAAAATTCGCGACAAGATTGCGGACAGGAGCCGTGTCGGGGCGAGCTTTGAAGGTGAAGTCTGGATCGACGCTCACCACGTTGCCATTCTCAGTCCAGTTGGTGAAGGTGTAGCCATCATTCGCGAAGGCCTCGACAGTCACATTGTCGCCATCTTCAAACAGGCCGCCACCACTGGTGGTGCCCGCATTCGCAGGTGCCGACGCGGTATTGATCGTGGCCGCAGGGACAAACGTCGCTGTGAGCGCACGATCAGAGGTCACCGTGAAAGTGTAGTTGGCAGAGCTGCTCACGTTGGTGCCGCCGACTCTCCAGCGTTTGAAGATGTAGCCTGCATTTGGCACCGCAGATACTGTGATGCTCGTGCCATCAGCATAAACTCCACCGCCTGAAGTGGTGCCACCAGCCGCAGGGCTGGAAGCCGTGGTGATCGTGCGATCACCACCTGCGATGGCAATGAAGTTCGCTACCAATGTTCGGTTGGCTGTCGCGTTGAACGTGTAGCTGGCCGAGGCGCTGACCTGCACGCTTGCTTCCGTCCAGTTCACGAAGTTGTAGCCTGCATTCGGTGTCGCCATGACGGTCACGCTCGTGCCATCAGCCACGGTGCCGCCACCACTCGTCGTGCCGCCTGCAATGGGCAAAGCACTGGTCGCGATGGTGCGATCTCCGCCGCCCGTGACGGTGAAGTTTGCCACCAGGACACGATCCGCCGTAGCATTGAAGGTGTAGCTCGGGCTGCTGCTGACGACGATGCCACCTTGTGTCCAGTTGGCAAAAGCATAACCCACACTCGGTGTCGCGATGACCGTGACACTCGCGCCACTGGCGAAGATGCCACCACCGCTCGTGCTGCCGCCGATGGATGGCGATCCGTTCGTGCTGATCGTGTAACTCGTGCCCTGAGTGAAGTTTGCCACCAGCGTGCGATCCGAGGCGACATTGAAAGTGAGGCTGGCGGCATTGCTCAAGACGAAGCCGCCTTCAGTCCAGTTTGTGAAAGTGTAGCCCGCATTCGCGGTCGCGGTCACGGTCACACTCGCGCCTTCATTGAAAGTGCCTCCGCCCGTCGTGGTGCCGCCTTCGACTGGCAGTGCGCCTGCTGTCACGGTGTAAACCGGCACGAAGTTCGCGACGAGTGAATGGTTCACATTCATCACCAGCGTGTGGCTGCTATTCGTGCTGACGATGGCTCCGTTGTCCGTCCAGTTCACAAAGGCAAAGCCCGCCGCAGCTACTGCTGTGACCGTCGCATTTGCATCAATATCATACGCGCCGTCACCAGTCGTTGTGCCACTGCCGAGAGGCGAGGCGATGGTGTCCAGCAGGCTCGAAGGAGGCGCAGGGGCATTCGCTGGAGCCACCACAAGCGTGTAATTCTTCGAGACATCGGGACTCGCGCCATCGGACGCTGTGATTTTGAAATTAAACTCGCCGCTCACGGTTGGCGTTCCCGAAAGCACGCCTGTGTCCAGATCGAAAGTCATGCCCGCAGGCAGCGCGCCTTCTTTGGTGATGTTCAGCAGCGGCACAGCCCCTTCCACAACGACCGTGCGGTCAGCAAAATCGGTGTTCACCTTGCCTTCACCGACATGATCGATCAGGCCGACAGGCGCCTCTACATCCACAGCCGCCATTTGCGAGCCTGTGAAATCGCCCACGACTTCATAGTCTGCCATGTCTTCGGTGACCGCCACCCATTCACCGCCTGCCATGTGATGATTGTAAGTGACGGTGCCATCGCCGTGGAGGCCGTCGGCTCCCACAGTGTCACCCACCGCCTCGCCGCTCTCCGCATCGAGCGGGCCGGTGTACTTGAAGAACTCGTAACGGCGTGTCACCACCTCGTCACCGTCTGGCAGATCTTCTGGAGCTGCGGGCACTTCATTGTTTGGTCCACCATCCGGCTGGCTATAGCGCTTTTGCAGGATGCGCCATTCCACTTCGACTTCATCCGGTTCACCGTTCTTCCAGTTCTTGTCATCGGGATTCACTGGATCGTCGGAGACGAGGTCACGCAGCTTCACCTCTTTGTTATTGTGGGTGGTGGTCTTGATCTCCTTCATCCACACAGCTTTGCCAAACTCCTTTGGCTCCGGCACCGGTGGCGGTGGAGGAGCGATCACAGCCTGCACCTGGGGTGGTGCTGGATTTCCCACCACAGGCGGAAAGTAAGTGAAGGTGGGAGTTGAAACCTGGACGACGCCACCATGCACCAAGTTGCCGGCACCATCGTCGATGAGCCAGTTGTAGTGAATCGGGCCAACCGCCCTGTTATAGCCGACACCGAAATGCTCTCCGCCGAAGTTCACATTCGGATTCGTGAACATGTGGCCGTTGGTTGGATTGATCGGGCCGCTCGGGATCGCCGTGTAGGCTGCCCAGGTTCCATTCGCATTCTTTTTGCTCTCCCAGCGGATCTTGCACTTCGGATGACCCACGATGCTGTCATCCTGCGTGATCTTTGGCACGCCGTAGTGGTTGTAATTGTAGGTGTAGGTGATGGCGGTGCTCGTGCAGTCTTCGATCTCGATTTCGAAGCCGTGGCACTCGTGCCCAGTGTCATTCACCGTGTCGAAATTGTTGATGCTGCCATAGGCGATGCTGGCCTGGGCCGCGCTGTGGCTGAGCATGAGAATCAGGCAGGCAAGCCAGCCTAAAAGACCGTGCGAGGCCTTTCGAGATGTCGTCGTGGTGGTTGTTTTATTCATGGTGGTGTTCGTTGATTTGAAAGGGTTCGTATTCCGAATTGTCACATCATCTCCCACTCCAGAGAGAAGCGTTAGCGATGCACGGTAACTGTTTGGTAGGAATCGGATGTGGTTCGCTATGAGGGACTCAGAACGGCCACCTTCCGGGAATGCGTTGGCGGTGCTCATGGGTGTGCGAGACGGAAAAATAGACTGCCCGTAGGTGCCGGGATGGAGACTTGGTTTTGCCCGCCGCTGGCGGTGATCGGCAGCGCGGAGATCACCCAACTTGCGGGACTGAGGTCCGGGCTTTCCTGCAAGACCCAGCCAGTAGCCGAGTCTGGCCATGCAAAGCCGATGGAGCCCGGAGTGGCGTTCGTGATGCCGACGATGGGCACGAAGTTCGCGATGAGTGCGCGGTTCGAGGTCGCGTTGAAGGAGAAGCTGTTACTGCTGCTCACGACGGTGCCGCCTTCGGTCCAGCCGGTGAACTGATAGCCCGCTGCGGTTGTGGCGAGCAGCGTCACCACGCCACCGGAGGCGTAGCCGCCACCTCCGCTCACACTGCCGCCGGGTGCGAAGGATGGCGCCGTCGTGACGGTGAATCCGGCGGCAAAATTTGCCAGGAGCGTGCGCTGAGTCAGCAGCGTGAAGGTGTAAGCTGGCGTGGTGCTGACGATGTTGCCAGCCTCGGTCCAGTGGAGGAAAACATAGCCCGGCTTGGCATTTGCCGTGGCGGTGACGCTGCTGCCGATGATGAAGGTGCCTGCACCTGTGACGGTGCCCATCGTGTTGGAAGAACTGCTAAGCGTGAGTTGATACGAAGGCTGAAAATTCGCGATGAGCGTGCGATGCGCCGCTGCTGGAAAGGAATACAGCGCGGATGAACTCACGACCGTGCCGCTTTCGGTCCAGTTCACGAATGCGTAGCCTGTTTTCGCCGTGGCGGAGAGGTTCACGACGGCATCGAGCGCGAAGGTGCCCGCGCCGCTGACGCTGCCGCCATTCACGGAAGACGAAGTGGCGGCGATGGCATAGCTGGAGGGCACATCCGCCGAGAGCGTGAGCGCGAGATCGCCCGTGCCGCTGTAGTAGCTGTTCCCGAGCCGGCGATAGTGCGCGTTGTTGCCGCCCGCGCCGGTGGCATGGCCCCAAGTGAGTGGATAGCTGTATTGCGAAGCCTCGATCTGAATCCAATATCCCACGCCAGCCGTGGCGACGAACGATGTGGGCAGCGTGACCGAGTAATCATACATCTGCACACCGCCGACCAGTTCGGCGGCAGTTTGATTCGCGTTGCCGGTGACTGTGTATTTCCTGAGATGCGGGTTCGCGAGGTCGGGATAGAACCCATTCGCCGTGGAGCCGTAGATTTTGATGATGAATTCCACCACCGGATTGGCCGCCGAGTTGTTGCCGATGTAGCCCCCGCGCCAGCGCAGATGCGAGATGCCTGTGGTGGTGGCGAGCGTGAATTTTTCAAAGCGATACTCCATGCCATCCACGTTCCCATCCGGCGCGAGATAGGAGGAGAGCAGCAGCGTGCCGGAAGTCGTCGTCGGCAGGGAGAAGACGATGCCGAGATTGGTGGCGGATGACGTGAAGTTCGCGACGAGATCGCGGTCTCCCGTGGCGGTGAAGGTGTAGCTCGCGCTCGCACTCACCGGCACGCCGTTTTCCGTCCAGTTGACGAAGTTGTAGTTCGCGGAAGGCGTCGCCTGCACGGTGACGCTGCTGCCATTCACAAAACTGCCGCCGCCATCCGTGTTGCCCCCGGTGAGAGGCGAAGAAGATGTCGTGATGAGCGATCCCGTGGCAAAATTGGCCACCAGCGTGCGGTTTGCCGTCACGGTGAAGGTGTAGTTCGGATTCGTGCTGACCACGGTGCCGTTCTCCGTCCAGTTCACGAAGGCGAAGCCCGCGTTCGGCGTGGCGATGAGCGGTGCAGCGGCGTTTTGCGGATACAGGCCCGCATTCGTGACCGTGCCGCTGCCGACGGGCGATTCTGTCGCCGCGATACTGAAAGTCGGCCCATCACTGGTGACGATGCTGAAGGCCGCGTCACCCGGCGCATACTGAAAATAGAAATCCGCCTGTCCCGCGATGCGCCGGAAGTGCGAGCCGTTGCCCGCGCCCGCCGCGAAGCCCCAATACGGCAGCCCATTGGCAAACTCGGCCTCGATCTGCACCCAGTAGAGCTTTCCCGCCTGCGCCTGAAACACCGTCGGCAGTGTGAAGTGATAATCAAACATCTCCACGCCGCCAAACAGACCCGCGCTCGTCTCCCCCGCCTTGTTTCCCGTGTCGTAGGCGATCAGCGTAGCCGGCGTGCCCGGATAGCCCGGTCCCAGATGCGGCTGCGACAAGCCCGGCGTGGATTCATAGATCGACACGCGGAAGTTCACGATGTCCCCGCCCCAGTAAGCCATCTGCGGATCATAACCGCCGCGCCAGCGAATCTCCGTCACCGCCTGCGCCGTCGGCACGCTGAACGAGTCCCACACGAACTGATCGTAGTCCGTTCCATTCGGCTGATAGCGCGACGACGTCCGCAGCGCCCCGCTGCCGTCATGTGGCTGCTCAAAGACGACGCCCGCCTGTGCGACGAGCGAAGTCAGGAGCAGTAAGAATATGAGGAAGCGTTTCATGATTTTAGTCGTCATCGCGCTCGCGACCTTGTTTGCCCTTGCCGCCCTCGTTTTCGCCAAGCTGCAAAGTCACTCCGATGCCCGGCAGTTTGACTGTGGCCCTGCTGGCGTTGTGCGCGGCAAACAGCGCCGCGATCCACACACCGGCCACGATGGCGATGACCGTGCCCCAGACCGCATGACTGGATGAAATCGCATCCTCCGCCTTGCCCGACTTTTTCCCCGTGACCATGGCGAGCGAGATATTCTCCCGATGCCGAATCGTGTGCCACGCCAGCCCAGCCAGGTGCATCACGATGACCACCAGCAAAGCCCAGGCAAAGGCTTCATGCAGCTCTTCGAGCGATTCACCGCCAGTGCCGATGCCCGAGATGAACAAGGCGGGAACCAGCAGAAACATCAGCACCGCCGCCACCGCCGAGCCCGGGTTGTTCCCCGCATACAGCTTCGTCTTCGCAAAAGCCGCGCTGATCATGTAGCCGATGACTTCACGCGGATGCACCGGAAAGCTGGTGAACCGCGAATAGCGCGATCCAGCGAGTCCCATCACAATGCGCACTCCCAGCAGGAACAAAGCAACGATCCCGAAGATCATGTGCAGTTGAAACAACGGCGCGTCATTATCGACAAGGAAGCCGATGGCGATGGCAGCGGTGAGCGAGCCAGCAAAGGCCCAGTGAAACAGACGGGCAGGGATGTCCCAAACGAGAATTTTTTTCATAAACAAAGTGCCAGTGGCACGGGTGAAGGGTTCCTTTTCTGGCGTGTTGCCGGAGATCGTGGACATCCGGTCGAGACACGAAGTGCCAGACATTCGCAGGAGTCAGGAGCATCGAAGAAGCGAGCCTTGCTGACTCGCGCATGCCCCGGCTTTACCTCAGATCAAAAGCTGAATCGTGGTCAGCAGCGAGGGGGGCTGGTGGGAAATTGGGAGGCGTGGGGCAAACACGTCATCGCGTGTCACACGCGGCTGCGAAATATGCAGCAAGTGCTGCCATTCTTGCGTGGCCTGAGCATTGAACAACTCATCGGCTGAGCGAGCTTCCGAAATCTCAACTCGCTCGACACCGGCATTGCCAGCAAACTGCGCCGTCGTCATCTGGTGGTCACCCTCGCGGTCTGACTGGCAGAAACTGACCAGCACGCGGGCGAGACCACGACGGTGATCATTCACGGCGGGGGTGAACTCACTCTGCCGATGATGCAGCACGATCTGCGCTCCATTTTCACCGAGATGCACGCGGCTTTCATGGCTGCCTTCCACTTCCGCGAGCAGCGACATTACCGCAGGCATCAGCGACGTGCCGGTGCTGGCATAGGCCAGCAGAAGCAGGATGGCGATGAGGCGGTGGGCGAGATGCATGAAACGTGAACGAAGAAGGATGTGAGTTACAGACACATGCGCAACGCATTCATCCAATCATTGCCAAATGATCATGTTCGCAGGCTGTTTCAGACGCTGAAACGTGCGATGGAGTGAATTCCAACCACTCTGTTACGGTTTACCCGTTCTTGTCGAAAGGTGGCTCACTTATGTTGTGCGTTTGCGGCATTCCGGCCGTGCTCCACCTTTCCAGTGTCTCATGCGAATTTTAGTTATCGAAGATGAACCCGATCTCGCCCGCCACATCGCGGGAGCTTTGACACGCCAGGGTCACACGACGGCGGTGAAACAAGACGGGCTGGAAGGTCTGAACGCCGCGCTCGACACAAAGCCGGACCTCATCGTGCTGGATTTGAACCTGCCTTCACTCGATGGCTTCTCCGTGCTCGCGCGACTGCGGAAGCAACACATCGACTCGCGCGTCATCATCCTCACAGCGCGCGGGGATGTGGAGAGCCGTGTGAAGGGACTGACCTCGGGTGCCGATGACTATCTGGCGAAACCTTTCTCCATGGATGAACTGGTGGCGCGAGTCAGTGTGCTCGGACGACGCGGCGGAGCGATCAAGGAATCGGATGTGCTGGAGGTCGGCGATGTGGTCATGGATGTGCCGCACCGCAAAGTCACCCGCCATGGCGAGAAGGTCGAACTCTCTCCCCGCGAGTTCGAGGTGCTGCAGATTTTCATGCGCGAGCCCGGCCGTGTTTTCACACGTGATGAAATCTGCGAGCGCATCTGGCAGCGTGAGCATCAGTATGACACTCGCACGGTGGAGATCTTCATCATGCGCCTGCGCAAGAAGCTGGAGTTCGATGGCCGGTCCGCACTCATCCAGACCGTGCGCGGAGTCGGCTACCAAATGATCAAACCTGCATGAAACGCTGGCCGCTCAAGATCAAGGTCGGCATTTATTCGGCTGCGCTTACGATGCTCACGCTCGTGGTCGGTGCCGTGGCGCTGATGACCTTCATCTACTTCCGCCAGATTCATGAGGTGGATGACAACCTGCGAGACAGCGCCGTCGAACTCGTTCGCGATCTGCAAAACTTCCGCGGTGCTCCGGTGAATCCACGCCATGCCCTGAGCATGAAATTTGTGCCGGTGGAGATGCGCGAGCACTTCCTCATGATCCAGGGGCCGGAGGGCCAGACCGTGTATCATTCGGCGAACCTGAGCGGCCAGAGCATCGAGGGAGTGCTGGGCTTCCGCACCATCCGTATCTCTGATCAGGCATGTCGTGCGGGCACTTTTCAGGAAGCGAGCTACACCATCCATGTCGCGGTGAGTCTGGCGACAGTGGAGGATTTTCTTCAAGACTTGACCATCGGTCTGTTGACGACGTTGCCATTGGTTGGGCTGATGGTTTTCGCCGGTGGCCTGTGGCTGGGAAAAAAGGCCGTTGCTCCTGTGGCGGCGCTTTCAGCCGCAGCAGAAAGCATCTCGGTGGAGAACCTCGCCGAGCGTCTGCCCATGCCGGAGGCGGATGACGAGATCGCGCGACTGACCGTGGTTTTGAATGATGCCTTCGCGCGGCTGAATGCCTCCTATGAGGCCGCCACGCGCTTCTCCGCCGATGCCTCGCATCAACTCAAAACCCCAGTGGCCGTGCTGCGTGCGGGATTGGAGTCTCTGCGTGATGGCGGGCATCTGGATGGCGATGGCAAGACGGAGGTGGAAACACTGCTTCGTCAGGTGCGCCGACTTACCGGACTGATTCAGGATTTGCTCCTGCTCGCGCGCACCGACGCGCGTCGCCTCAGTCTGGAAAGCCAGCCATTTGACCTCGCCGACCTCGCTGCCTCGGCACTCGATGATCTGGAGACGCTCACCGACGGGCGGTTGGAGGTGGAGAGCGACATCGAAACCGGCATCACCGTCTGTGCTGACCGCCGTCATCTGGCGATCATCGTGCAAAACCTCGTGGAGAACGCCGCCAAATACACTCCCGATGGTGGTCGTGTCCGCCTCACGGTGAAGCGCGAGGGCAATCAAGCCCGCTTCTCCGTCGCCAACACCGGCCCCGCTTTGCCCGAGGAAGATCGTGAAGGCATCTTCGAGCGCTTCCGTCGAGGTTCGAAGGTCGGTGAAAACCAAAGCGGCCATGGTCTCGGCCTGAACATCGCTCTCGCTCTTGCCCGCTCCCACGGCGGCGACCTCACCCTCGTCAGATCCGACGGTGAATGGAACGAATTCGCGCTGACGCTGCCGGTGGCTTGAGGGGCGCGGAGGCCATAGGACCACACGCGGGTATCATTCTGCCACACGGTACAATGATTGCACCACACCGAAACTTCACCGCGCCACATGGTACAATCATTGTACCTCACCGGAACTTCACCGCGCCACACGGTACAATCATTGTACCTCACCGGAACTTCGCTGCGCCACACAGTACATTCATTGTACCTCACCGAACTTTCACTGCGCCGCACGGCACACGCAGGGTGTTACACGTGCCAAATTTCTCACAATGCGCTGAATTCCAACAAACTACCTCGCCACAATTGGCCGATCCTGCTCCTGGCGGAGTCTCGTTTGGGTGGAGACGGGGAGAGATGGGAGAGTTTGAGCCAGCCAGTCCTGGGCGCTGGCTTCATCGACTTTCCGCCAGTGATGGTAGTAGCGTGAGATAGCGTCGTCGCGACCGGCGAGGGTGGAGATGCCGAAGGCGAGGTCCATGGCAGCGGCCATGTCTTGATCGGAGATCACGTCGGCCAGACTGAGGCGGGCGGTGTCCATGGCGGTGGAGGGTGGATTGGCGGCGATCCATTCGCCCAGGCCGACGGCGTCGGTGGCGGCCCAGGAGTTGTAGGCACCGACGACTCCGCCGGAGGCGTCGCCGGCGGGCAGTGTGTTCAGCCAGTTGAGGGCGCTGTCGGGCTCGATGGCTCCCCAGGTGGTGCCGATTTGGGCGATGACCTGGCGACGGATCTGCGGGTCGGTGAGGGTGCGGCTCCAGGCCACGGCGGCGTTGATGTCGCTGGCGGACCAGACGGTGGCGAGCGTGGCGGCGGCTTCGAGCCGGGCGGCGCTGTTGGAAAGCTGGCTGATCCAGGCAGCGGCGGCGGCGGGGTCGGAGGTGCCCCAGATATCAGCCAGGACGGTGGCGAGATTCACCCCGTTATCGCCGGTGAGCAGTGGCTCGAAGTGCCGGGCGGCCTCCAGCGGGGTGCGTTCGGCCCAGGTTTGGGCGATGACGGTCTCGGTGGTGCGGCGGGCATCGGCGTTGTTCAAACCCGCGGCCCAGTTGGCGGCGGCGAGCGGGTCCTGCTCTGCCCAGGTACTGCCGATGGCTGCGAAAAGGGGCTGCGAGTAGTAGCGAGTGCCTTCCAGCCACTTCGCGGCGACGGTGGGAGCCTGGCGGGTCCAGCCGATGACGAGGTCGGTGAGCGCTTGGTCCTTCAGCGGGCCTGAGAGGTGCTGCTCGGCCCAGAGCCAGGCACCTCGGGGATCGCGGGAGCCCCATTTGTTCATGGCGATGCCGATGGTCTCGGAGCGGAGGAGCCCGGCGGTGAAATTGCTGTTCGCGTGGTCGAGCGCGGCGCGTGGGTCATTGCCGCCCCAGACGCCGTAGATGCCGCGCGTGAAGTCGAGCTTGTCCTGATCCGAGCGGAACTGCTCGGCCATGGTGAGCGCGCTGGCGGGATCGCGGCGGGCGGCATCGGCACCGGCTTCGCGGAGGGCGCGGGAGCGCTCCTCAGGGTCTTTGAACTCCATCAACTCGGTCAGCGCATTAAAAGAGTGCGATGAGCCGCCAGCCAGCTCTCCGAGCGCCGGAGCGCGGACCGACGACTCATCTTTTTCCAGCCCGCGAGGACCGGAAAGCGTGTCGCTGCCACCGCCGTGCGGGATGAGCAGGTAAGTCATCCCCGCGCCAGCTGCGGCGCCGATGGCGACGAGCAGGGCGTTCGCGAAAAGCGAGCCATTGCGGGGAGGAGACATGTTCTACCGGCCAATAAGGCACTTAACTCGCTTTCAAACAATGACCGTTTGGTAACTGAACGGTTACGGATCGGCCTTAGCGCGAGCGAAGTCCCGCGAGTAGGGTGGTGGCGTGTCATTTCGATCTTCCCAAGAGCGCTGGAAAGATCCCCCCACGTCCACGCTGGTTTTCCTGCGCTTGGCCGTGGTCCTTTGTGCTGCCCTGATGCTGCCGGGACTGCACGCGGCGGTGAATTACGAGGTGCTGGCCAGCTTTGAAAAACCCGGCACCCAGGTCGTCGCGCCCCTGGTGCGGCATTCGGGCGGGGATTTCTTCGGCGTGGCCTCGGCGGGTGGCGCGGGCGGAAAGGGCTCCGTTTTTCAAATCAGCTCCGCTGGTGCTCTCAGCACGATTTTCTCCTTCAGTGGCACGGACGGACAGGCCCCGGCGGCGAGCTTGGTGGAGGGCGCGGACGGCTCGCTTTATGGTACGACCTCGAGCGGCGGCGCGGGGAACTTCGGCGTGGCCTTTAAAATCACCACCGCCGGGGTGTTCACGAAGCTCGTGGACTTCACGGGCCTAGCTGGAGCGGCTCGCGGGTCAGTGCCGCACGGGCTGATGCTGCACGCCGACGGTCATTTTTACGGCGTGACCCAGGGCGGTGGCACGGGCGCCTCTGGCACGGTTTTTCAAATGACCTCGGCAGGTGTGCTGACGACGCTGGCCGATCTCACGGGCACCACGGGGACCAACCCCGGCAGCGAACCGTTGGGGCCGCTGGCGGTATCGGGCAGCCTGCTTTACGGCGTGACGAAATATGGCGGCGCTTCGGGTCTGGGAGTCCTATTTGAAATCAGCACCTCTGGTGTCTGGCGGACGCTGGGTGAGTTCACCGGCACGGCTGGTCTCAAAGCAGGCGCGAATCCCGCAGGCGCGATGTTGATGCACTCCGATGGCGCGCTCTACGGTACGACGGAGTTCGGCGGCACGAACGACTTCGGCACGCTTTTCAAGATCACCACGGCGGTTACGCCTGTTTACACGGTGCTGCGCCACTTCGCCGATCCCACGGGCTCGCAGCCAGCCGGGCCGCTGATCGTCGGTGGAGATGGGCAGCTCTACGGCACGACTTCCTCCGGCGGCACAGGCGGCTGGGGCACGACCTACAAGATCACGACGACCGGCACGCACACGGTGCTGACAAACTTCACTGGCGAAACCGGCATGACTCCGGGAGCCTCACCACGAGGAGGCTTCGCCGCGGGAGTGGACGGCCTGTTTTACTCCGTAACCAGCGCAGGCGCGGCGGGGAACTACGGCGCGGCTTTCAAAGTCTCCTCCGCAGGCACCTTCACCACGCTGACGGCGCTCTCGCTGCCCATGGGCTGGATGCCCTCTGGTGCTCCGGTGGTGTCCGGCACGTCGTTCCTTTTCCCGATGTCCGCAGGCGGCACGGGCGGCGGCGGGAATGTGATGTCGTTGAGCACGGCGGGCACCGTTTCCGTGGCCTCGGCACTCGGTGGCACGCTGGGGACCGTGCCGGACGGCGGGCTGAAAAGCGCGGGCGGTGGTGTGTATTACGGACTCACGGCCAAAGGCGGCGCTTCGGCGCGCGGCACGAGCTATCGCTTCACAGAAAGCACGGGGGTGGCATCGCTGCTCGTCACCCACACGACCACGGCGGGCTCGCTGGCTGAGGGGCCGCTCGCTCTCGGTGCGGATGGTTTGTATTACGGCCTCGGTCGTGAAGGTGGTGCTTCCAGCCGGGGAGCCATCTTTAAAGTGACGACGGCTGGCGTGCGCACCCGCGTGACCTCCTTCACCGGCACTACCGGACTCGCTCCCGGTGCCAAACCGCGCGGCCCGCTGGTGTTGGCGGGCGATGGCCATTTCTACGGCCTCACTGAGGAAGGCGGCACCTCAAACACGGGCGTGCTTTTTAAACTCACCGCCGCAGGAGCCTACTCCGTGATGGTCCACTTCGGAACCACGGGCGCTCGTTCCCCTCAGGGTGGGCTGGTTCTGGGCAGCGATGGCGCTCTCTACGGCACGACGAGCCTCGGCGGCACCGCCAATGCAGGCACGCTGATCCGCTTCGTGCCCGCGACGGCGACTTGGAGCATTGTGGGGGAATTCACCGGCACGGCTGGGGCCATTCCAGGTCGGCTGCCCGGCGGCGAACTGCATGTGGCCGCAGACGGCACGATCTACGGTCTGACTCAAGTCGGCGGCGCGGATGATCTGGGCACGCTTTTCCGCTATACCACGGCTGGCGGGCTAGAGAATCTCGTCTCATTCACCGGCTCGACGGGCATCGCTCCCGGCTCCGCGACGGCGAATGACGGCGCAGGCCTCGCCTTCACCGGTGGTGTGGCCACGACTGTGGAGGGCGACATCTACGGCGTGCTCCCTGGCAGCGGGCAAACCGGCGGCGGGGTGGCTTTTCGTGTCACAATCACCACCGGCACGGCCATCAACGCCTGGAAACAGACCTACCTCGGCGATCCCAACGCGCTCGACGACGATGACTTTGACCTCGATGGCCTGCCCAACCTGCTCGAATACGCGCTCGGCACCTTGCCCGACTTTCCCGATGTCGAATCTTCGCCTCAGGGCTTCCTTTTCACCTACCCGGACGGCGACCGCCTGACGCTGGACGTGCTGCGCGACCCAGAGCGCACCGACATCACGCTGATCGTCGAAGTCTCCGCGACGCTGATGCCGAACGAGTGGAGCACGCTCGCCACCAGCACGCTGGGCGCGCCTTTCACCGGCCCCGGCTACTGGGCTGGCGACTCCGCCACGCCCGGCGCCCGCTACGTCACCATCCGCGACACCGTCCCCATCGCCCCCGGCCTGCGGCGTTTCATTCGCCTCCGCGTCGTCCACTGATCCATTCCTAACCACTCCGTTACGCTAATCGCATTGCTCAAGCCCAGCCCGGACCGTTTAGTCACACCGAGCGCACCCATCTTCCCATCATGAAAACTTACCCATCCATTCTCACCGCAAGGTGGATGCACGCCCTGGCTGCGCTGGCGCTGCTCTTCTGGTGCGCCGATCTCCGTGCTGTCGGCGATGCGCCCGATCTCGATGGCGACGGAATCCCCAACATCGTCGATCCTGACGTGGACAATGACGGCATCCCCAATGCGCTCGACCGAAATATCGACGGAGGCATTGCAAAGTATGGTCCCTACGCCGGGCAGTATATCGGCGACCACCTCGAAAACGAAAACCCCGCCGAAGATGACATCGACGATGACGGACTCGCCGACGATTCGCTGGCTGAAACCGACATCGACGGTGATGGCAAACTCGACGACTCCGACCTCGAAGACGACATCGACGGCGACAACCGCAAGGACGACAGCCCGGCCGAGCGCGACATCGACGGCGATGGCAAAGAAGACGATTCTGAGATGGAAGACGACATCGATGGCGATGGCAAAGACGATGACGATGCCACCGAGCAGGACATCGACGGTGATGGCAAACTCGACGGAGAAGACGACGACATCGATGGCGATGGGAAAGCGAATGGTGACGCAGATGAACTCGACACCGACGGAGATGGCAAAGCCAACGATGACCCCGAAGAGCACGACGACGACGGCGACGGAGCCGAAGACCGCTACGACGACGACGACAACAACGACGGAATCGACGACATCGACGATCCAAACCACATCGGCGAAGACGACGAGGGCCAGATCGAGCTCGAACTCACCCGCCAGGCCGCCGCCCCGGCAGGCAGCAACGCCACCGCGAAGTATCAGCGCATGGCCACCGGCACGGCGAAGTTCAAGGTGGAGGTCGATGACCTTCCCAGCGGCGGCTACGAGGTTTTCGTCAGCGGCATTTCGCGTGGCAGCCTCGTCATTTCAGGCGGTCACACGAGCGGCGACAAGGTTTATAAATCACCCGCCAGTGGCAACGCCGTGCTGTTGAACTTTGACGTGGCCGAACAAACGGTGGTACTCCGCCATGACGGCCTGGATTACTTCACCGGCACCATGCCCGCCGCCCCAGGCACCACCGCCCCCGGTGGTAGCGGCACCATCAGCGTGAATCTCAGCACCAGTGGAGGCACTCCCGCCGGAGCAGCAGCCCATGCCGCCATCGAGTTCGACGCAGGCATCCCCGACAAGCTCCAAATCGAGACCGAAGACCTCCCCGCAGGCAGCTACGAGATCCTTATCGGCGACATCCAGCGCGGCACCATCACTGTCTCCGGCGCCAGCACCGCGCTCATTTTCAAAGTAAGCCCCGGTGCCGGCGAGCTGCCGCTAAGCTTCGCCACCGCAGGCCAGTCCATCAGCATCACCCAAGGCAGCACCACGCTGTTCTCCGGAATCTTGCCCACTGCGCCGACGCCTTAGTTTATTGCGAAGGCCGCCCGAAAACCATGCTCTCAATTTGTTCGCGGGCTGCGGTGACGAATGCGCTGCTCGAGGGAACTGCGGCGGACGGCTGGCTTTCCCACGGCGGATGTGTCTTTGGAGTCGTGCCCATTCCCGTTCGATCCGGCGGGAGGGCTTTAATGTGGTTAAGGCGAAGTGATCTTCACGGCCACGAGCTTCTCAGCATCACGGGCGTAGAAGATGCCATTCGCAAACGCGGTGTGGCAGCGATGTCCGGCGCGGGTGATCTGGATGGCGGCGAGCTTTTCAAACTTGGCCGGGCTGGCGCGGACGAGCCAGAGCTCGCCCATCTCGGTGAAGACGAGGAGCTTGTCTCCCACGGCGATGAGCGTGCCGCCGCGCAGGCCTTCGGGATCTTCCCAGGCGACTTTGCCGGTGGCGACTTCGAGGCAACGGAGATGCATTCCGCTTTCTTGGCGGCCATGGAATCCGTAAATGTACCCGCCGACCTTCACGGGCGTGGCGTAGTGGCAGTCGAGTGCGTCTTCCTGGTGCCAGATCTCGGCAAAGCTGCTCTCCATGATGCCGAGCAGATGCGCGCCGACATCGTATCCGGCGGTGATGAGCCAGCGTGATTCACCGCAGTCGATGGGCGTGGCGGCATTCACCGAGGCGTCGATCTCCGCGCGGAGTTTGCGGGAGGTGATGACGCTTCCGTCGGCGGCATTGACGAGCCAGAGTTGGTTGCGCATCCAGGCGAGCAGACGCGTGTCGTCGATCATCACGGGTGAGGCATAACCAGCCTCGTCGTCCACGCTGGTCCAGGCGACTTTGCCCGTGGCGGTGTCGAGAGCCACGAGTCCGGCGGGCTTGCCATCCAAAGTGCCCCCGGCGGCAATGATGACCCGATCTCCGACCACGATGGGCGATGGCGCGCGGCCAAAGTAACCCTGCCGTGAGGTCAGCGCGGAGGCGGTGTCGTAGTTCCAGAGTTCTTTGCCTGTGGCGAAGTCGAGTGCGGTCACGCGGCCCTCGGGTCCGAAGGTGAAGACACGCCCACCTGCCACGGCAGGCACGGCGCGGGGGCCGTTGTCGAAGCCGAAGCTGTCCACGTAATCGCTGATGTAGGTGCTGCGCCAGATCGGTTTCCCCGTTTTGGCATCGAGCGCCTCGGTGGTCATGTCACTGCCTTCGCGGTGGAAGAGGATGAGCTTGCCATCGGCCACGACAGGACCTGCGAAGCCGGAGCCGGCAGACTTTTCCCAGAGCGGCTTCAGGTCTCCATCCAGAGAGTCGGGCAAAGCCGCCTCACTTTTGTCAGCGATACCGCTGCGCTGAGGGCCGAGGAACTGGGGCCAGTCCGCCGCGAGGGCCAAAGTGGGGAGAAAAAGGAGGAAAGCGGACAATGGACGCATAACCGCACCCTAAACGTGAGAGCAAAGAAGGTGAATTTCGATTTTCGGGTTTGTCGTCGAGCCGTAAACTTGTTGTTTTAAGTCCCCATCACCCATGCTCGCCCTATTTTCACCCCGACTGCGCCACTGGCTGCGCTTGGTGATCATCGCACTCGGGCTCGCCGGAGTGCTCTGGCTGGTGCTGACGCGCGCGCTGCCGGGGCTGAACACCGCGCCGGAAAAGCTCACGAGGCTGGAGACTGCGCATCTGAAGCTGACCGCGCAGACGCAGCTCGATCTCCATCCAGATTTCAGCCGCAGCATCTCCGATCCGCTGAAGCGCATGATGCCGCATCGGACCGATGGTTTGGCGCAGCCGCTCTGGCCGTGGGTGGCCTCGTGGATGCATGACCCGCAGGATGTGGCGGCGACGCTGAAAGGCACGGGCGTCTTCCGCATCGGGCTGGCGCTCGGCTTTCTCTTGATGCTGGGGCTCATCTGCGCGCGCTCCTTTGCCCTGCCCGCGGCTCTGTGGGTGCTGCTGATGGCTGGGCTGCATGGCTTCCTGCCTGTGCTGCCCCATTTCACGGGGGAAACGCTGCATCACATGGGCCTGATGGTGATGTGGCTGGCCTGTGTGTATGCGCTGCAGAGGAACTCCCTCTGGGTCTATGGTCTCATCGGGATTTCGGCAGCACTGACCTGGCTGGCCGATGACCGCGTCGTGATGCCGGTGCTCGTGGTCTTCCTCGTGGTGGGGTCACTGCGCGCGGTCTGGGGCTGGGCGTCGGCGCACTTTGCCCGGATGCCGGGGACGAGCCTGTGGGTCTGGCGCAATCACTGGCTGGGGCTGCTGATGCTGGCCTGCACTTTCTTTTTCATCGTCGGCCCACGGCTCGTGGAGTCTCACGAGATCTTTGGGCAGGCCTTTTTCAGCCACACCGACCACGCGCGCTGGCTGGACACTGCGGATGAAGCCCAGCACTGGATCGAAACCCATCCCGATGCCGCCAGCCTCACGCGCGAGTCCGTCCTTGAACGCCCCTCCGCCGCGAATGCACTGAGTGGCCGCAGCCATGCCGAGCTGCTGGCAAGGCTGGCCCAGGGCGCGGAGATCGTGGTGGTGGAGCTCGGCTCAGCGCTTCCCCAGCTCGCCGCCATGCTCGGCCTGCTCATCGCTCTGACTTTGATCACCTGGACGCGCACCCCCAAGGCCAGCCATGCCGGCGAAAGGCTGCATCCCGAGACCGCCACGACCGCGCTCTTTGTCACCGTCGCCATCGGCGCCTGCGCCTTGATCGCCTGCTGGGACGCCCCCGTCCTGCCGATCGGGCATCTGCACGGGCTGGTGATGCTCCTGGCGCTGAGCCTCGTCTGGGCCGCCACCAGTCTGCTGCGCCGGGCCAAACGACGCCGCGTCAGCCGCTGGGTCATCATCAGCTACTACGCGGCCATGTGGGCCATGGTCGGCTGGGCGCTCCTGATGAGCCGGGCAACGCCTTGACTCTCCCGCCAGATGGTTGAACTCCTCCGCCCGCCAAATGGCCGCCCCCAAGCCCCACTTCATCCTTTGCTTCGACTTCGATGGCACGCTGGTCAATCCAGAGGGCGATCCCGTCTTTCATCCGGCTCTCGGCCAGATGATCCAGCAGCTCCGTACCCAGGGCGCCGCCTGGGTCATCAATACCGGCCGCAGCCTCCCGCAGACCATCCAGGGCCTCGCCCAGCACGGCATCTTCATGCAGCCGGACTACATCATCGCCAAGGAGTGCGACATCTACCGCCCCGGCCTTTTCAGCAAATGGACCGACTTCGGCAACTGGAACCGCCAGGCTCGCAAGGCGCATGACCGCTTCGTCAAAGATCACGAGCCCTCCCTCACCGCCATCCGGCAGCTCGTCGAAAAGCAGACCAAAGCCGAATACCTCATCGGCGACTACGGCGAGCTCGGCATCGTCGCCACCACCGAGGAGGAGCTCGACTTCATCTGCACCTTCATCGACACCCACACCCGCCAGTTCCCCGACATCGGCTACCAGCGCAACGGCATCTACCTCCGCTTCTCCCACAGCGGCTACAGCAAAGGCACCGCCCTCAGCGAACTCGCCCGCATGCTCGGCATGGACGCCAGCCGCTGCTTCGCCGCCGGCGACAATCACAACGACCTCTCCATGCTCGATCCGCGCCACGCTCACATGATCGCCACCCCCAGCAACGGCCTCCCCCCCATCAAAGCTCATGTCATGAGCCACGGTGGCTTCGTCGCCAACCGGCCCGCCAGCGAAGGCATGATCGAGGCCCTCGGGCACTACTTCGGCGGCGGGCGGCGGTGACAGCAGCGGGGCGGTGGCCAGACCTCCCTCTCCCGGCAGAGCATCTCTCTTTGGCTCTTCGACTAGAGCAGAAAGTATTGCGAAGGGTCGTAGCGCACCTCTCCAGCTCCTCGTCGGATGCGACCTGCTGCGCGGAGTCGATCTCGGGCGCGACGAGACCTTCGACGACCCCAACTTCCAAGACAAGCCGCCGTACAACCACCTCATCTGCCTCGACTGCGACCGCGTCGTCGAGTTTGAAGACGAAAA
>CAYMHJ010000016.1:0-40907 GCA_964390165.1 uncultured Prosthecobacter sp.
TCAATGCGGCCTGGGCAAGCCCCTCTGTGGCATAGGCATTCGTGATCTGCTCCAGCGCGGCGAGTGCACGCTGCTGCTGGCCGGGACGGTGCCCGCCAGCCCGTCTCTTCACCTGCCAGCCTGATGGTAGGGTATGACCCCATAGCTGGCGGAGGGGGCGTGGGGCGAGATTTGTGATCTCAAGAATAACCAACCCCCGATCCACCCCCTAGCATGACCACACCCGACGCACTCATGGCAGCCCCCCTTGAAACACATCACTCGTTATGGCGGAGGACCGGACTGGGCATGGGGCTCATGGCGGGAGCCCTGCTGCTGATGGCGGCACCGGCGCAGGCGCAGACTCTGGGGGGAGCGGGGACTTTCTCCGTGCTGGGGGGCAGCACCGTGACCAACACGGGACCAACCATCCTAATCGGTGATCTGGGCGTGAGTCCGGGATCGGCGATCATCGGCTTCCCCCCAGGCAGTGTGACCGGGACGATCTATACGGGCGCGGATGCGCCAGCGGTGGCGGCCCATGCGGCCACCATCACCGCCTACAATGTGGTGGCGGGACTGCCGGTGGGCACCAATCTGACGGGCCTGGATCTGGGCGGCATGACGCTGACGCCAGGGGTGTACACCTTCAATTCTTCCGCCCAACTGACGGGCAACCTGTTCCTCGACCCGCTGGGGAACCCAAACGCGGCCTTCCACTTCCAGATCGGCACCACGCTGACCACGGCGGATTTCTCGGCGCTCACAGTCGTCGGGGGACTGCAACTGCCAAACGTCTTCTGGCAGGTGGGCAGCTCGGCCACGCTGGGCATCGGTTCGGCCTTTGGGGGGAACATCCTCGCGCTGAGCAGCATCACGATGACCACCGGCTCCGGCCTCTCGAACGGCAGAGCGTTGGCCATCAATGGCGGCGTGACGCTGGACAGCAGCAACATCAACAATGGCGGTCTGGCGCTCCCACTTGGGATCGGCGTCACCGGCACCTACTGGAAGGGCGGCATCGACAACCGGTGGTCGCAGATGAACTGGTCCCCGGACATCACCGGTGCGGTGAACCAGAACATCCCGGCGGCGGGGGCGAATGTGATCTTCTCCGTGACAGGCGTGGCCCCGGCCAACCAGAACACGCTGCTGGACCAGAACCAGAGCATCGACAGCCTGACCATCAATGACAGCGCCGCCGTGAGCATCTCCGGGCCGAACACCCTCACAATCTCCGGCTCTGGACTGGTGACGGGCATCCGGGTCAACAATGGAGCGGGATTGTTCACCATCGGCAGCAGTCTGGTCCTGGCGGGCACTTCCCAGACGATCAGCGTGAACAACAACGCAGGCATGGTGATCAGCGGCGTGGTCGGCGGCACCATCGGCCTGACGAAGACGGGGCTGAATCAGCTCACCCTGACGGGAGAGAACCTTTACACCGGCCCAACCAACATCAATGCAGGCACCCTGCAAGTGGGCAATGGCCTCACCGGTTCCATTCAGCCCAGCTCACTGGTCACCGTGGCCCCTGGAGCCAGCTTGCTCATCAGTCTGGTGAACGGCGGCGTGTGGAGTAATGCGGTGGTGAACAATGGCCTGGTCAGTTGGATCGCCCCAGGCAGCAACACCCAGGCACCGGGCAGCGTGATCAGCGGAGCAGGCAGCATGGTCATCACCAGCCCCGGCACCACCCTCCTGCGCGGCATGAACACCTTCAGTGGCGGGACCACAATCAACACGCCCGGCACGGTCCTCGTGGGCAATCCCTCCGGCAGCACCTCCACCGCTTTCGGCACCGGCACGCTGGACATCCAGCAGGGCATCGTGGACACGCAGGCCGCGCAGATCCTGAGGATCATGACCGGCGGTTATGTGCAGAGCGGCGGCGAGATCCGCATGCATTTGCAGGGCACCACGCCCGGCACCTACACGCAGTTCGATGTCACGGGGACCACCACCCTGACGGGCGGCACGGTATTCGTGTATGATGACAGCGGCGTGTATGTGCCCAGCGGTGCCTCCGTTGGCAATCCGACCGGAGACATGCAGACGATCATCCAGGGCACGGGCCTCAGGACCGGCGAGTTCGCCTCGAACGCTCCCTTCTCCAGGTTCTTCAATGCACGGTTCAACCAAAACTTTCTCTACCACCAGGGCGACACGCTTCTCTACCCGACGCTGACCTATGATGCCACCAACACCTACATCACCTGGGTCCAGGACTCATACGGTTCCGTCTCCGGCCTGACACCTAACCAAATCGCCACAGCCGGCGGCCTGGATGGCTTCCAGTTCCTGAATCCAGGGGATGACGCCATCACCTACCTCAACGGCCAGCCTATCGCCCGGCTGCCGGGCCTCTATGATCTCATCGCCCCGGATGAGCTGACCGCCATCTTCCAGAGCGGCTTCCACGCAGCTGATATCCAGGCGGCCAGCCTCCAGCAGCACCTCCAGCAGGTGCGTGACAACGCCCGCCGCAACAGCGAGGGCAGATCGGAACCCACAACCACAGACCCGACGGGCGGCAGTGGCAAAGGCTTGGTGGAGGCAGCCCCTGCCCCCACCGAGACCTATGAGAGACGCTGGAACTTCTTCATGGAAGGCCTGGGCGGCGGCGCCAATGTGAGCACCACCTACAATGCGAGCGGCTACGACTTCAACACCATCGGCGCCATGATGGGTGCCGACTACCTGGTGAACGACCACTTCGCCTTTGGTGGCATGAGTGGTTATACCCGCACAGACGCCGGCCTCATCAATGGCGGCAGCATTGAGGCCGACAGCTTCCGTGGCGCACTCTTTGCCACCGTGTTTGGCGGCGGCTTCTACCTCGATGGGCAGATCGGCCTGGCCTACAACTCCTATGACACCGACCGTGCCGCCCTGCTGGGCCGCGCCACTGGCAGCACGGATGGCCTGGAGTTCAGTTCCATGATCAATGGCGGCTACGACCACCACATCGGCGACCTCACGCTGGGCATCTTCTCCTCGCTCGCCTACACAAACGTGAGCTTTGACGGCTTCACGGAGACCGGATCACTCACGCCCCTGCGCTACCCCGACCAAAGTCAGGAGTCCCTGCGCTCGAACCTCGGCGTGCGGATCAGTTACTCCCAGCCCATCGGCCGCATGAGACTCAGCCCGCAGGCGCGCATTTCCTGGCAGCACGAGTTCCTCGACAGCACGCAGGGCATCGACTCCAGCTTTGCCGCAGGTCCCGGCCCAGTCTTCACCGTCCACGGACCTGAAATCGGCCGCGACAGCATCCGCCTGCACGCCGGTCTGCACCTCCAGATCACGCCCGCCGTCGGTGCCTACATTTTCTATGGCAACCAGTTCGGACGCACGAACTACGATTCACACAACCTGACGGTAGGCGTGAGCATCAGCTTCTAGCCTCCATGGCTTGCATGAGGGCGTGGGGATGGGTCATCCCCATTCTCTCACACGCCCGAGAACCGCTCCAGCAAGGTCACGATGGCCTTCTGCCGGTTGTCCACGTCCAGCTTCGTAAAGATGCGCTCCAGGTGGCGGTTCACCGTGTGGACCGTCACGCTCAGGATCGGGGCAATCTCCGGGCTGAGTGACTGGCAGCGCGGCGGGATCAATGACGGGAATGTAATTTGCCTGAAGCAGTGTAACGAGAGCGAGGAAAGGAAGGAGGGCGCGCATGGGTGGGCCATGAAGGCGCGGGAACTTCCTCAGGAACGACGGTTTCACTGGGCGAGCGCGGCGAACACTGGATCACCCGTGGCGAGCAGGAGCGGGGCGGCGGCAGTCATTTCAGAAGAGTGATGACGAAGCGTGCCGCGCTCGATGAGGGCTTCGGCAGGAAGCTGGGCGAGGACATGGAGCAGTGCTTGTGCGGCCTCGGGTGAATCCATGCCGGCCAGGCTGGCAGCGGCAGCGCGACGCACGTCGGGATTCGGATTCAATGCGGCCTGGGCAAGCCCCTCTGTGGCATAGGCATTCGTGATCTGCTCCAGGGCTGCCAGCCCACGCTGCTGCTGGCCGGGGCGGAGTTCGGAGCCCGTGGCGAGTTCGACGATGTGGGCGATGGTATCGGCAGTGGCGCTGCGGGCGAGCGTGCGGTTCACGGCATCCAGCACGGTTTCATCCGTGGCAAAGGCGAGTGCGGAGGTGACGAGTTCGAGGCCGTTGTCGGTGCTCAGGGCATCAAGCGCGGCGGCCATGTGCAGGCGGGTCATGCTGTCAGGCTCGGCATGGACGGCATCGGACCAGGCCTGCATGGCTTCATCGGTTCCGAGGGCGATGAGTTCATCACAGAGTGTGGCTTTCAGCGTGCGCAGGGTGGCGGCTTTCAGCTCAGTGGTGATGTCGGAGAGCTTGCGGTCGGCTTTCTGAATATGGGGCTCGGAGGTGGATGAGGGCTCCAGGCTTTCGACTGACGTGGTGGCGGAGATGGTTGGGGTGACTTTAGAAACTAGGATCGAGGAAGGAACCGAAACCCGCCATGAGGCGGCGAATGCTAGGATCAAAGCCGTGCCGAAGCAGGTGAGAAGCAGAGGCGTTTTCATGGCGGGTGTCGGGGTGGAGGTGACGATGAAGAAAGCTCAGCGTGGCAGGATGGTGCCGACAGTGGTCAAGATGCTGGCCCCCTTGATTACAAAGTCGAAGCTGCGCTCGTCCTGGTCATCGGATTCGATCTTCAGCGTGTGGCTGAAGAAGCCGGTGCCGACTGGTTTGAAGGTCACTTTGAAGGTCGTGCTGCGGCCTGGAAGAATCTGGGGAGCCGGGCTGGTGGTGACGCGGAAGTGGACTGGAGCAGGCACGGGCGTCGGCTGTGGGACGGGGATGTCACGCACGCCACCGGCAGGTGTGGTGACCGAGGTCACCTGGGTGAGGGCCGAACGGTTGCCGTCGATGTCGCCAGCATTTTTGATGCGCAGGATATTGTGTCCTTCATTACGAATGGTGAAGGTGCGGGTAACAGCGACGCCTGGGCGGGTCCTGCCGAATTCGGTGCCATCTGCCGTTGATGGTGTGGTATCACCATCACTGATGAGGATGTTGTTACCCAGCACGGTGATTTCCGGGTGTGCGTTCTCCTGATTGAGGATGAGGTTGTAGCTGCCCTGGGCCGAGTTGAGCCCCTTGATGCGGATCACATAGTTCCCCGGAGCCATGGCTGCACGCAGCTTGAAGCCAGAGATGCCGCTGCCGGGGAAGAGACGGTTAAGCTCGATCTGGCTGGTGGGGGTGATGTTGGTGAAGCTGGCGGCGGTGCCGTTTTCATTCAGCACTTCGCAGGTGATCTGGGCTGTAGGCACGGTTCCAATCAGCGAGGTGGTGTGCATGTTTATGATGGCATGGGTGGGCAGAGTGAAGCGCAGGCAGTCCGCATCATTCTCGCGGTTCAGAAAGCCACGATTTGTGGAATTTGCATTGATGCGTGTGGCGGTGGCGGTTGTGTCTCCATGATCGTCCGGCAGGCTCTTGAAGGCATTGACCAACCCAAAACCCGTGAAGCGATCCCAGCCACGGGCACCCATGTCACGGCAGCCGTCGATCATGAGCTGCTCGACCTGCGCAGGGGTGAGGGAGGGCTTGTGAGAGAGGATGAGTGCTGCGACACCGGCGGCATAAGGGGCAGCAAAGGAGGTACCACTGGCAGAACGAGTGCTGCTGTCTGCTACATCAGGCACTCCTGTCCGCAGGACGACGGCAACTTGTTCGCCAGGAGCCATGAAGTCCACGCTTTGAGCGACACGACGTGTGTCACCACTGAACTGGGAAAAGCTTGATCGTGAACCTGAGCGGCTCGCTGCTCCGACGCCAAGCACATAAGGGCTGCTGGCAGGCCAGCCAATGTGCGGAAATAACGAGTAGAACGGTATGTCTTCAACGCCGTTGCCAGTGGATGCAAAGTGGATCATGCCTGCATTACGCGTGGACTGAAAGACCTCGTCTGCCGCCCAACTCGGGAAAAAGCTGTAGGAGTGAACACTCACACGAGCACCGATGGACTCCGCCCATTCCAAACCTTCGATGAGGGCGCTGTCGCTGCCATCGATTCCGATTTTCCCATCATCGCGCAGAAAGGGAATGGCCCAGCGCACGGACACACAACGGACATCAGGCGCGACGCCGCAGGCACCAAGACTGTTATTGATCCGTGCCGAGATACAGCTCGCCACCATGACACCGTGGTCATGTCCGGGGATGTTTCCAGGACGCGTGCCACCATTGGCGACAGGCTCATCCGTGAAATCGCGGCCAGGAATCTGATTGATCTCCGGGTGGTTCTGCTGGATGCCGCCATCGAAGACCGCGACGAGGATGGCGTTTGAGCCTGTGGTAACATCCCATGCCTTGGTGGCCTTCATGTCGAATCCAGCGAGACCATCGGCACGCCCATCATTCTCCAGGCCCCATCTGGCGTCGCTGTTGAAACCAGGATCATTGGGAACCAGCATGGATACACCCTGGTGGAGGAAGTCCGCCTGGGCCATCTTCACCATCGGATGCTTCACCAGCGTGGCGGCGAGGTCCATGACGGCGGCTCCATCGCGCAGATTCGTGCTGACTTTAAAGACACCATCCCGGCTGATCTGGCGAACACTGGTGATGGCCGGGTTCTTCAATGCTTGAAGGAATTTGGGCATCGTCTGGCCGGGCTTGAGTTTCACCAGCAGCGACTCGGTCGGGGAGAGTTCGTGACCTTCAGCGGAGCGCAGGACGGGCGAGACGAAGGCCACTTTGCTGCTCTTTGAAAGCGCCGCCAGGGCCGTGCGTGTCTGCGCCGCCTTTTGCAGCGGGGTGAGCTGAGTGGCTACAGCAGGCCTCACCAGTCGTGCCCAGCCTGCGGGGCGCGCTTTTTGTAGTTCCTGCTTCTGAGCATCAGCAACCACGGAGAGCGAGTCTGCTAGTTTGACGGTGGTCTGGGTGGTATCCGCCTGGAGGACGATGCGGCGGCCAGCATGGTGAGTGACGAAATCCTGAGCGCCCGCCTGAAGGGCGGAAACGGCAAGGAGGAGGGAGACGAGGAGGGTAGGTTTCATGGGAGGTATCTGGGTGAAGTTCAGCGGGGCCACTGTGTGCCCCATGCTTCCCGGATGCCTGCCACCTCCGCGACTTGCGCAGATTCTGAAAAAAATGACAAGGGCGCTTATTCCGCCTGTTGCCTGCCTCGTTGCATCAACCAGTGGGTCACGGCAGGTCGAAGCCGATGTCTCCTGAAAGAAGCTCGTTGCTGACGGCTCCCGGCAGGGCGGGAAGGATGAAGTGACCTGCACCGATCATCTCGGAATCGCCCGCTGAGACGGGCGGCTGGCGCAGGACGCCAGTGAAGGGCACAAGGCGTTTTTTACCTGCGTCGATGAGCTCAAAGCTGCCGCTGAAAGCACCGGTGGCCGGGGTGAGTTTGACTTTCCATCGGGCGAGGTTCGGCGGAGAGATCACGCTGACCACCTGCCCCGAGGCACTGAGAGATGCCGCCGCGGGCAGATGCATGGCATAGGCGCTGGCGAGCGGGCCGTGACGCACACTGATAAGGCTGTCCGGCTCGCTGAGTCTCAAACGCTGGGCGAGGGGGATGGCTGGAGCCGTCTTGCTGGCGGCGGCGGGTGGCAGCCAGGGATCGAGGGTGAGACGAGTTGTAACAGGGGCGAATCCGCTCCGGTAGGAGGTGTCTGCCGCGCGGAGTGCCTTGACCCAATGAAGGACGGTGGCGGACGAGGCAGCGACGAGGCGACGGCCAGGCAGATCAGGGTGCGGTGTGAGGACAAAGCCGCCGGCGAGATGGCTGCCGGTGCGCGCCGGAGTGTAGGGTTGGATAAAGAGCCGGTAACCGGGATCGGTGCGGGCATCAGAAGCGAGGGAGGCGGTGAGGCTGGACCCGTCCGCCAGCTTGCCAGTGAGCTTGAGGAGGCCCTTGGCATCAATCGTCGCCGTGGCCCATCCAGAACCAGCGGGCACATTCGACCCGGGGAGCTGGGCGGGTGCCAGGACGAGGGTGGCTGTGCCGCTGTGGATCAGTGTCTGGCCTTTCGGCAGGACGAACAATCTTTGCCCTTCATCCGTGTCCCCCAATGTCTGGTTGTTCAGTTTGGCGGAGGCGCTGAACTGGCCCGCGAGAGGTAGATCGAGGGTGACGAGGTAGGTGTTGGTGCCCTTTTTGATGGTGGCGGTGCCGCCTGCGGTTTCGCTATTGGGGTCGATGGTGAGGGTGCCTTTCAGGCTCACCGCCGCAGTCTCGGTGGGGGTGGTGAGCTTACCCGTCCAGGCGCGGCTGCTGGCGGCCACGGTGAACTCCAGTTTGGCGGCGGGGCGGCTGCTGCCGGGGTCGGCCAGCAGCGCCTCATAGGCGGCGGCAAAGGTTTCGACTCGAAGCGTTCCCTTGCCATAGACGAAAGCATAGTTGGCTGAGGTACCGCCAGCGGATTTGATCGGGTAAAGACCTCCGGAACTGCTCACAGCGGCGGTGGTGGTGATCGTGGGCGGCTTGCTCACGGCGGTGGTGGAATTGTCGCCAGCGACGAAGCCGACATAGTCAAAACCGAGCACAGGGTTTGGCTGTCCGATGAGACGGCGCTGGTCATAGGGGATGACAAAGAGCGGTGCCTTCGCGATCACCAGCGTGCCGGTTTTCGTGATGCTGCCCGCCACAGCCTTGATGGGATAAGAGCCCGCATTCACCGGTGCCGTGGGTCCGTAAGCAGCTCCGATCTTGTAGCTGATGTCCACCGGACCAGCCGTGCCTTTGACGCTGATGGCTCGCGGTGTGCCGTCATAAGTTTGAGTCAGTCCCGTCAAGGTCAGCAGGGAAGGCGCGGCGGTCACAGCAATGCTCCGATCAACGGATATGGCTGGCAGATGAAGATCATCTCCTGGCTGGCTGGCGCGCACTTTCACGGTGCCGGTGCCCGTGTAGGTCAAAAGACCTCCATTCAAGGTGGCGGGCCCGGAAAGCAGCGTGAAAGACACAGGCAGCCCCGCATTGGTGGTGGCATATCCGCTAAGGTTCAGAGGGCTGTCCGGGTGATAGGCCTTGGTCGGCGGTGTGAAGACCAGTGTCTGTGTCCGCCTGCCTTCGATGCGGCCATTTCCGGCGATGGCAAAGGTGAAGGGGCTGCCGTCCGGATCATTGCTGGCCAGGCTGACAGTGGCGCTGCGCTGCCCCGGTGCGGCAGGGGTGAAGCTGATCTCCAAAGCGCTGCTGGTGCCCGGCGTGATCTGCGTGGCAGGCAGCAGCGTGACGCTGAATTCGCCTGCATGAGCCCCGCCCAACACCACCACCGGACTTCCGCTGAGATTCAGATCCGCAGTTCCGGCATTGCCGATCTGGAAGCGGCGTGTGACCACTCCGAGGCCGGTTTCCAGTAGTCCGAAGTGGGTGTGGTCCATGAGGTCTGGCAGGGCATCGCCACGCGAAATGCGCCGACCGTTTCCGCTCAAGGTGATGTCCGGCGCGATGGGCCGGGTGGCGGTGAGAGAATAGGTGCGAGTGGTGATGCCATCCTCAGCGGTCACGAGCACCTCGATAAGATTGGGGCCGCCGATCAAGGGAAGTACACTGCCGGGACTGCCAGCAGCGAGGTCGCCATAGGAGCCTCCGTTGATGCGCACCTTCATCGCCGCTGCAGCATGGGCGGGAGTGGCGCGGATAGCCGCCCCGGAGAGATCCACAGGCACGGCTGCAGTGTAAGTGATGGTCGGGGCATTGAAGACCGGACTGAGCGGGAGGCTGCCCAGGGAAAGGCTGCTCAGCGCCGCATTGGCGGAGAGGCCGGTGCCGGTTACGGTGATCTCATAGGGCGATTCGTCATCGTCATTGCTTGTTATACTGACCAGCGCGGTCTTCGCGCCAACGCTGCCAGGGGTGAGACGCAGTGTGAAACTGCTGCTGCCACCTGCGGGCACAGGGCCCGTCGGTTGGGAAACAAGGGTGAAAAGCCCCGCCTGCGGGCCGCTGACTTCCACGGCGGTCGGAGTGCCGAGCTGAAGCTCCTGCGTTCCCAGATTTCGTATGACAAAGACACGTTCAGAGTAGCCTGCTGCGGACACACCACCAAAGTCGAGGCTGCCACCATCCGGCACGGCGACATCCGCAGGCTGCTGGACGCTGATTTCCGGTGCGGACAGATTTGCCGTGGCGATGCGTCCACACGATTTACCACCCACAGTGGTGAAGGCTCCACCCACATAGAGAAAAACACCGCTCCCCAGAAGGGCATGAACCACATGGTTAGGCCCGGTGCCGACCGCTGACCAGGCATTGCCGTCCCAGCGGGCCAGATGTTCGATGTCCTGTCCGCTGACGGAGGTGAAGAAACCGCCCGCATAGAGATCAGGTCCGACCATCGCGAGAGATGACACATGGCTGGCGGGGGCTGTGTCGATCCCATTCCCGAGTCCGGACCAGGTGGTGCCGTTCCAACTGGCAACGTGGTGCGCCTCCACGCCGCCGGCCTCACTAAACCAGCCGCCCGCATAAAGGGTGCTGCCGCTGAGTAAGAGGGAGGTGACATCGTCATTCAGGCCGCTGCCAAAGGGATTCCACTGTGCGCCATCCCAGCGGGCGATGTGATTGAGTGTCATGCTGCCATCCTTGGTGGAAATGAATGAACCACCCACGACGAGGTCGTTCCCGCTCATAAGGAGAGCGTTCACATGCCAGTTCATGCCGCCACCGACCTGAGACCAGGCACCGCTCTCCCATTGGGCAATGTAACTGGCCTGGATGCCTGGCCCGCTGGTCATCATGTTACCTGCGGCATTGAAGGCACCGCCAACATAGAGTCTGCTGCCAGACACGAGAAGCGAGTGAACAGCACCGTTCACACCGATGCCGCTGGCACCGCCATTAAGTGGGTTCCAAGCGCTGCCATCCCAGCGCGCCACGTTGTTCACCGTGACTCCTTCCGCCGTTTCGAAATTGCCCCCGGCATAGACATCTGCACCGGAGACAGCCAGGGCGCTGACAGTGGTGAAATTCACCTTGTAGCTGGGGTTGCTCATGCCGCCCCCCAGTGCAGACCAGTCATCGCCATCCCACTTTGCCACACGGTTGGCCCAGACGCCGCCGATATGGGTGAAGGTCCCACCCACGTAGAGATCCTCGCCCGTAAGAGCCAGAGCCAGAACCTCTCCATTTGTGCCACCGCCCACGATCCGCCAGCCCGTCAGGTTGTCCCAGTCATCCCTATCCATCCATTCGACGATGCTGTTCACGGCAATGCCGCTCGCCTCAGTGAAGTCACCGAGTACATACAGCCCTTCGGCGGAGGGGAGCACGGCGTTCACATATAGATTCACCCCGCCATTGACACCTCCGGGGCTGGACCACGCCGTCCCGTTCCAGCGTGCGACACCATTGCCTTGAAAGTTGCCGAACCGGGTGAAGTCACCACCAGCATAAAGCTGCCCTTCAATTACCACAAGAGACCGCACCACACCATAGAGTCCGATATGTAGGGCAGACCATGACGAACCGTTCCAACAGGCCACATTTCGTGCGGTGGTGGTGCCAGCGGTTAGGAAAATCCCCCCCACATAGAGGTTGCCGCCGGATGCGGTCAATGCATGGACCATGGGACCTGAGATGCCGCCCGTCACACCACCTCCGACGTCCGACCAGGAGCTGCCATCCCAGCGCGCCAGATGATTCACCGTCACCGATCCCGCCTTGGTGAAGTGACCGCCCGCGTAGAGATCATTGCCGGAGACAGCAAGGGCATAGGCGCGGGTGATGGAACCGCCCTCCGTCAAACCCGCACCCAGGGGAGTCCAGTTGACACCGTCCCACCGCGCCACCGAATCGTAGCGGACACTGGAGGTGTCATCCAAGCTGGAAAAATTGCCCCCCGCATAGAGATAGGTGTCTGAGGCAGCCAGAGCCAGCACCGTGCTATTGAATCCAGCCCCCACCGAGTGCCACGCCGTGCCACTCCAGCGAGCTATGTAGCTGACATTCAGACCGCCTGCATTGGAGAAGGAGCCTCCTGCATAAAGCGACCCGTCGGTCCAGGCCAGGGCGTGCACAGAGTTGTTCACCCCAGTGCCGAGGGTGTGCCAGGCGGTGCCGTCCCAGCGCGCGATGTTCTTCACCATAAGGTTCCCGATCTGATTAAAGTAACCGCCGATATAGAGATCTCCATTCGGCGAGGTGACGGCGGCGTTGATGACCGCCCCGTTGTTCCCGCCCTCTGTGCCCGCCATGCCGGAGATGGTGATCCAGTTCGCATCACTGTAAGTGGGGTCAATCCGCACGGGGTAGGCCGCGGCCGTGTCATCGACTTCCACAGCCAGCCGCCCATTGGGAAGCTGTTTCATCCGCGCCGCCAGCTCGCGCCCGCTTTGGTCGGTCACATGTAGCCTGCTGTAGGCAATGTCTCTTCCTGAGCCATTCAGCCGCAGGCGTACACCATAGCCAGTTTCCACCACATCCGCACCATCCACGGCCAACGTCAATGTCAGCGCCCCGTCTCCACTCGGACGTTGCTGGATCACAAAGTCCTGCCGGATGCCATCCATGCTCACTCGGTATTCCTCCACGACCCCCGGACGCAGCCAGCTCACAGACCCGTCACCCACCAGCACCCTGCCGGAGGTCGAAAGCCCATAAAATGGCCCTCTCTGTCTGCCTACAGCATCGGCCCGAAGGCGAAACGGCGCCGCATTGTCTTTGTCTTTCCTCCTCGTGGATTCCATCCAAAGACCGGTGGCTGTCACACGTCCCTGGAGCTTCTGGAAGCCGGCACGCAGCAGCGCCGTGCCATCATCTGCGGTTGAGATGGCGATCTCATCCCCTTGATACTGTGTCTGCGCCACCTCACCGAGGTGGCTCAACGGGATCGACCTGTCTGCTTCTGACTGCCCGCCTTCCAAGGAGGCTCCTTGGGCACAAGGGGTGGCAGTGACGATCATCAGCGAGAGTAAGTGGACGACTTTCATGCGGATGTGGAGGTGTTTCCCAGACGGTGCGTTTTGGCAAGCTCGCTGTCACGGTCCCACAGTTACCTCACCCGCTGGAATTCCGGCAGCATGACCACGCTCCACAGCGTGTCTGCCAGCGTCTGCTCGGTCAGTTCATTGCCCAGTGCTGCGGTGATCTCGCTGAGTTCCATTTGGGTAGGCTCACGGCAGAGGGTGCTGAGATAAAGCCAGCGCGTGAAGGCTGGGAGATCGGACCATTGCTTCTTCGCCATCAGGTTCTTGGCACCACGGGCGAGGGTGTCGGTTAAGATGGCTCCGTTGGAGAGGTCGATGGCTTCCAGCGTGGTGAGATCATCGGGGCGCATGGAGACGATCTGGTCACGGTTCGGGCGGCCGAGGGTGCGCATGAGGAAGTCGCTCTTCATCAGGCTGGCGCGGATGGGCTGCTGACTGCCGAGCGCGGCCTGGGCGAGCAGGGCTGGAGCATCACGATTCACGGCGGCAGACCACACGGGCAGGGCTGGCACGACAGTGACGGGTTTCCACCCTTTCGGTGGCAGCGCTCCGAGGCGGCCTTCTTTGCCAGCGGGTGCGGCGCTGTGGAACTCCCAGCTCGCGTCAGTCAGGATCGTTTGTTCGGGCTTTCCATCCAGACGGATGCGGGATTCAAAGAAGGCTCCGGCGGCATTCGGGCCGTTGCCGACGTTCTTGGCGATGATGACGATCACGTTGGCTCCCTTTTTCAACGCGGCATGGAGCGGCACGGCTTCGAGCTGGTTCCAGTTGTCCCCGCTGCTCACCTTCCGGTTGTTAACATAGAGGTCAAAGCTGTTGTCGGCGGTGACGACGGCGCTGGCGCTGGTAGGGTCCTCCTCGAGCTTGAAGGTCTTCCGCAGGGTCACGGTATCTCCGGCGGCAGGCGGGCCGGCCTTGGCTGTGTCACCCCAGATCCACTGCGCACTGAGCGTGATGGCTTTGGCCGCGGCGGGGTCGAGTTTACCGCGCATCACCGGGGCATCCATCTTCGCGGGAGCCGTGCCGGTGAGGTGCCAGATGGCGTCGATGAACTGCTCCGCCGTCAGCCTCTTGCTGCGCGGGCCAGTGTAGGTGTAGCCGTGGTCGTCGGCCCCCTTTTCCACCACCTCCGCGCGGCTCTGATACGCCTGGCTGGTAGCGATGTGCGCCAGCGTGGCCCGCAGATCATAGTTGTGATCACTGAGGTAGGTAGCGAGGTGGTCGAGCAGGTCGCTGCTCCAGGGTTCCGTCTGCATGGCATCCAGCGGATGCACGATGCCGCGCCCCATCAGACGATGCCACAGGCGGTTCACCAGCGTGCGGGTGAAGCGTCCGTTCCCCGGATGCGTCATGAGTGCGGCGAGTTGCTTCAGCCGCTCCGGCTGTGTGGCCTTGGCATCCACCTGGCCTAACTCAGGGAATAACCACGACGCGGTGGCCAGCCGACCGGTGGGCTTGTCACAGCGGGTGATGTCCAGCGGGCGGGTGGAGTAGATGGCGGCCAAACCATAAGCTTCGTCCAGCTTCCAGCGGTCGATGAACGAGTCGTGGCAGGAGGCGCACTTCATATTGATGCCGAGGAAGCTCTGCCCCACGCTCTGGGCGAACTGGATCTCCACCGTCTGCCCCGCGCTCACCTCGCCGCGCCATTTGATGCCGTCGATGAATCCCCGGCTTTCATCCCCTGGCGGGGCGATGAGTTCTCGCGTGAGCTGATCCGCAGGCTTGTTCGTGGCCAGGGCTTCGTAGAGCCACTTGCTCACCTGCTTGCGGCCGCCCGTGATGAAGCCGGTGCCGCCGTAGTCGTTGCGCAGCAGGTCGTTCCAAAAGGTCAGCCAGTGCTCCGCATAGCCGAGATCATCGCTGAGCAGTGCCTGCACGAGCTTGGCCCGTTTATCGGGAGCTTTGTCACCCAGGAATTTCTTGAGCGCCTCCTGCTGCGGCAGCAGTCCGGTGAGATCGAGATACAGCCGACGGGCAAAGGAGGCGTCGTCGATGCCTTCGGGCACCGGCTTTTGATGCTTTGTTAGGTAGGCATCGAGGATGCGGTCGATGGCATGATCGCGTCCCGGAACGGAAGCAGAAGGCAGCACGGGTTTGCGGGGAGCCAGTGTGGGCTCATAGGCAGGTTTTTTGAAGGCAAAGCCCTCTTCCCACGGCACATCGGCGACCAGCCAGTCTTTGAGCAAAGCGATCTCCGCTGCGCTGAGTCGATCCCCCTTGGGCGGCATCTGGTCATCGCTATCTGTGGAGAGCACGACCTCGATGAGGCGGCTCTTCTCCACGCTGTCCGTCGTGATCACGGGGCCGTTTTCACTGCCTTCCAGAAGATCGGCGCGGGTGTTGAAGGAGAATCCGCCCTTCTTCTTGTCCCCCGCATGGCACTCGGCGCAGTGCTTTTTCAGCAGCGGCACGATCTCATGGGAAAAGTCCACCGCATGGGCGGTGATGGAGGACAGGAGAAGGAAGGGCAGAGGTCGGAACATTCGCAGAGAGAAACGAAACCTGCGAACTGTGTTCTTGCGTCCGAACTCCCTCGATCTGACTCGGCCGGGCTTCAGCGCGCGGAAATTCAGCCAGCGATGAGTTGGCCGTCTTTGATGATCATGCGGCGGTCACCACGCTGGGCGAGGGTTTGATCGTGGGTGACGACGACGAGGGTCTTCTTCGCCTCATCGACGATTTTCAGCAGCATGTCGATGACGCCCGCGCCGGTGGAGGCGTCGAGATTGCCGGTGGGCTCGTCAGCGTAGATGATGCCGGGGTCATTGATGAGGGCGCGGGCGATGGCGACACGCTGCTGCTCGCCACCGCTCAGCTCGGTAGGGAGGTGGTCGAGACGCGGGGTGAGGCCGACGCGGTCGAGCAGCTCACGGGCGCGTGCCTCGGCCTGGCGACCGCCGATCATGGCGGGGAGGCAGACGTTCTCCAGAGCGGTGAGCTCGGGGAGGAGAAAGTAATGCTGGAAGACGAAGCCCATGGTGCGGTTGCGCATCTCGGCGCGGGCTTTGGCGGCACCTTGGTAGAGGGACTTGCCGTGGACGAGGACATCGCCCTGGCTGGGCTTTTCCAGGCCGCCGAGGACGTAGAGGAGGGTGGTCTTGCCCGCGCCGGACTGGCCGCAGAGGAAGACTTTCTCCCCCGCCTGGACCTCGAGATTCACGCCGCGGAGCACAGGGAGGTCGTGCCCACCTAGGTGGTAGGTGCGGTGGACGTCGGTGGCGCGGAGTGGAGCGGAGGTGGACATGGAAATGACGAATGGCGAAGGCCTGGGGGCGGGAAGCCGGGGGTTAGCGCATGGGGCTGTCGAGATTACGGCGGGCGGTGCGCCAGATCTTGGAGAAGATGAGATGGCTGTTCGTCATTCGGATTTCGTCATTCCCCTGGCATCCAGCGCCATGCGCCCCAGCGCCATCGCACCGAGGAGGCCGGAGCGGGCACCGAGTCCGGGGGGGACGATGAAGCTGTCTATGTCCCGGCCGACCTGGGGGATGAGGAGGTAGTTGTTCAGGTGGCTGATGAGCCTGCCACGAATGAGGGGGATGAGCTGTGGCTGCTCCATGACGCCGCCGCCGAGGATGATGCGCTTGGGCGAGAGGGTGAGGGTGAGGTTCATTAGCGCATGGGCCATGACATCGGCGATCTCCTCCCAGGCTGGGTGATCCAGCGGCAGTGTGTCCGCACGCACGCCCCAGCGTTTGGCGATGGCGGGACCGCAGACGTAGCCCTCGACGCAGCTTTTATGAAACGGGCATTGCCCCTCGCGCTGCACGGCGAGGCTGTTCACGGGCGGTGGCACGACGAGGTGGCCGATCTCGGGATGCAGTGCGCCATGCAGGAGCTGGCCATTCACAAGGATGCCGCCGCCGACGCCGGTGCCGACGGTGATGTAGATGAGCGGGTCCAGGCCCTTGCCTGCACCCCAAAGGTATTCGGCGAGCACGGCGGCATTCACATCCGTGTCGAAACCGACGGGGACTTTGAAGCGGTTCTTCAGCCGGGTGACGAGGTCGGTGTGCTGCCAGCCGGGCTTCGGCGTGGAGGTGATGTAGCCGTAGGTCTCGCTCTGCAGATTCAGATCCACGGGTCCAAAGCTGCCGATGCCCATGGCTGCAAAAGCACCATGCTCGGCCTTGGCCTTCGAGAACCAGCGGCTGACGGCCTCGAGGGTCTCGTCGGGCGTGGTGGTGTCGATGCGCTGGGTGGCGAGGACTTCGTGGGGCCCGCGGCCGATGCCGCAGACGAACTTGGTGCCGCCGGCCTCGATAGCGGCGATAAGGGGCTGCTGGGCATTCATGCGGGGCGGACGGCTGCGGAATCCCGGATGCCGAGGCTGGCGTAGATCTCGCGCGTGGTCTGGGATTTGTTCAGGGTGTAGAAGTGGATGCCATCGACGCCGTTTTCGAGGAGGTCGCGGCACTGCTCGGTGGCGTAATGGACGCCGACGCGCTGGACGGCCTCTTCATCCCCGCCGCAGCGCTGGATGGCGCGGAGAAGCTTCGCCGGATAGCGCGCGCCTGCGGCCAGCTCGGCCATGCGCTTCATGCCGCTGGCGCTGGTGATGGGCATGATGCCGGCGATGATGGGGGCGGTGATGCCCGCGAGGCGGCAGCGGTCACGGAAATCGAGGAAGTCGTGGTTGTCGAAAAAGAGCTGGGTGCAGATGTAGTCGGCACCTTCGTCGCACTTGGCCTTGAGGTAATCCATTTCCAAAACGCGGTTCGGCGTGCTGGGATGCCCCTCGGGGAACCCGGCGACGCCGATGCCGAAGCCGCGTTTGTCGGGATGCGCGCCGCTGTCGTTGAACTTCTTGATGAAGCGCACGAGGTCGGCGGCGTGCTGGAATGCGTCCTTTTTGCGGTCGTAGCCTTCGAGGTTGCGCGGCGGGTCGCCGCCGAGGGCGAGGATGTTGCTCACGCCCGCCTCGGCATAGCGTTCCAGGATGGAGGCGATGTCGGCCTCGCTGTGACAGACGCAGGTGAGATGCGGGACGGGATCGAGCGAGGTGGTCTTCTTGATGCGTACGACGAGGTCATGAGTCAGCTCGCGGGTGGAGCCGCCAGCCCCGTAGGTGACGCTGACAAAGGAGGGTTTGTAGATCTCCAATTCACCAATGGTCTGATACAGGGCCTCGAAAGCCTCGGCGGACTTGGGCGGGAAGAACTCGAAGGACAGCGTGGGGCGCTGCTGGCTGAGGATGTCGGCGATGTGCATTCAGGAAGGTGCCGGGTTATAAAAGCGGGGAGGCGGTGACGCAACCCCGGAGGCTCAGCGATGCCCTGTAAAAAGCTCAGGGCGGACCACCCGGTCCGCCCTGAAGTTTTTTCGAAGGTTTCCAACAGCCAGAAGGTTACCATGAAGAGAAAGATTCGGTAGTTGGGAGGCCCTGCGGCGCTTCCGTTACCTGCTTGAAGTCTGCCACATCTGGAAACCGATGCGTCAGGTGGTGGTAAGTGAGTTGTAAGGCGATTGTCAGATCGCGAATTTCCGCGCCTGACTGATCATTTCTCAACCAAACCTATCCGCACATGCCGGGTCCAGACTGCCGCCACACCGAGCAGGAGGATGGGCAGCACGATCACGAAGTAACGCGGCAGTGCCGGGGCGAGGCTGCTGCCACCGAGATAGATGGCAGCCATACCCATGAGCAGCCAAAGCTCCACAGGCAGGCTGCGCCAGCGCCAGAGTCCCAGAAGCCCGAGCAGTGTGGCAGCGGCGATGACCGGACCATTGATAGCGATGAGCACGACGCTACGGAGTTCCTCCGGCAGATGCGAGCGCGGAAATCCGAAGGCAAGACGCGAGAGATTGCAAGCCCAGTTGTAGGCGAACTGTTTCGGATTTGCCTTCAGACTGGCCATGGCTGCCGATTTGAAGGCGGACTCCCTTTCGAGCACGGGGAGCTTGAGCGTTTCTTCAAAGAAATCGCCGTGATGCGGTGCCAGGGCTGGATGATTCATCGCATCTTCATAGTTGAACCAGTGCCCGTTTTCTCCTTCGCGATGACTGCACATCCAGTAAAGCAACTCGCCGCTGTTGGTGGACCAGCAGAGTATCTGCCCGGTTTTCTGCCAGGTATGGGCCAGCCAGGGAACGCAGAGAAGCAGACCAACCGCGAGCACCAGCAAAGCCCGCCTGAGCTGGGGACGCCAGTCCCGGATTACGAGAAATGCCAGACACATAGCAAACGAAGCCATCATCACATGACCGAAAATGACACGCGTGAGCGTCAGCCAGCCAAGGAATCCAGCAGCGCCGACGATCCAGCCCCAGCTCCACTGTCCACGCAGAGCATGAGTGAAGGCCCACATGAATCCGGTGAGGCAGAACATGGAGAGAGGCTCCGTCATGATGGCAAAGCTCATCCACACAAGAGATGGATGAAGACCCATGATCCAGGCCCCCGCCGCAGCCCAGCGTGGCGTGGCGTAGCGCAACAGCGTCAGCCAGACAAACCATGCCGTGCCAGCCATGAAAAGAGCGTTCAGCAGTCTGGCCATGAGCAGAGACTTGCCATCCGCAAGGAAGGGCAGCAGCACGATCGGGTAGCCGGGACCGTTGACGAAATCGGGATTATCCGCCGGAACGTAGAAGCCCTGGGCGAGGTTTTTCGCGTATTGCAGATACCTTCCTTCATCCCAGATGAGGCTCTCCGAGTGCCTCAGCAACGCAAGCACTGCATGGATGACCAGCACGGTCAGAGCGGCAATGATTCCACTCCGATGACGGCGAATGGTGTCCGTGGGTGAATCCGAGGAGATCATAAATGCGGATAAAGTGACTCGTGACCATTCTCCTAGAATGGGAGACTGGACGAAACATCTTGATTATGGTTATTTCAATAATTATATTATTTATATAATTATGAGCCTCACTGGAACTTCTGCACCTCGTGTCATGGTCTGTCTGGGAACTCGACCCGAGATGATCAAGTTAGCCCCTCTGGTTCTGGAACTGCGCCGCCAGGGGGCTGAGGCCATCTTCGTGAATTCAGGTCAGCACGCCGACTTGCTGGACCCGCTCTTCGCCCTCTTCGGCCTGAAGGCGGACCATGATCTCTCAGTCATGGCCCCGAACCAGCCACTCAACGTGCTGCTGGGCAAGATCATCGAAAGGCTCGATCCCGTCCTCGAAAAGGAGTGCCCCGATTGCGTCATCGTGCAGGGTGACACCGCTACTGCACTGGCGGGAGCCCAGGCGGCTTTTCACCGCCGGATTCCCGTCGGGCATGTCGAGGCTGGTTTACGCTCGGGGAATCCGCTCAGCCCTTTCCCGGAGGAGATGAACCGGCGGATCATCACCCAGATCACCACGCTGCACTTCGCTGCCACGGATCACAATCAGCAGACCCTGCTGGATGAAGGCATCTCACCTGCCGCCATCCACGTCACGGGAAACTCCGTGGTGGATGCTCTGCAGTTTACTCTGGAAAACTCGCTGCCGGGGCCAGAGATCGGGAAGCTGCGCGAGCAGATCGCCGGGCGGAAGCTTGTGCTGCTTACCACCCATCGGCGGGAAAACTTCGGTGAAGCAATGCGCGAACACCTGCGCTCCCTGCGCCGGTTTGCCGAGGCTCATCCCGAGCTGTGTATCGTCTTCCCCGTGCATCCGAATCCACAGGTGCGGCAGATGGCTGCTCAGGAACTGATGGGCTGTGATCAGATCATCCTCACCACGCCGATGGGTTACAGCGACTTCGTGCATCTGCTCTCCAGCGCCTGGCTAATCGTCTCCGACAGCGGCGGCATCCAGGAGGAGGCCGCCACACTCGGAAAACCCATCCTCGTCCTGCGTGAAAACACCGAGCGGCCCGAAGGCGTCCATGCCGGAGTGGCCCGCCTCGTCGGTGAAAACCCGGCCGACCTCTCCCGTCTTCTGGCCGAAGCCGTGGAGGACCTCGCATGGTTCGAAGCCGCCGCCCTGGCACCCAAAGTCTATGGTGACGGACGCGCTTGTGAACGCATCGCCAGGGTCCTACTCCAAAATTCGGCCGGAGTCCTCCAGGCCGTCGCCTAACGAACACCACTGCCATGTCACCCGCCAGCATCTCCATCGACCTCGACAACCAGTGGGCCTACATGAAGACCCAGGGCTGCACAGGCTGGGAGACGTACCCGAGCTACCTGGACCGCGTCGTGCCGCGCATTTTGGAGACGCTCCATCAAGCGACTCTGCGGGCCACCTTTTTCATCGTCGGGCAGGATGCCAGGCAGGCCGGAAACCGTGCCGCACTGCGCAAGATCGCCGAAGCTGGGCACGAGATCGGCAATCACAGCTTCATGCACGAGCCCTGGCTGCATTTATACAGTGACGCCGACTTGCGTGCCGACTTCGACCAGTCTGAAGACGCCATCCGCGAGGCCACCGGATTACAGCCTCGTGGATTCCGCGGTCCGGGATTCAGCAGCTCAGCAGCCGTTCGCTCACTCCTCGTGCAGCGCGGGTATGAATACGATGCCTCCAGCTTCCCCACCTACCTCGGAGGGCTCGCTCGGGCCTACTTTTTCATGACCTCGAATCTCCCAGCCGAGGAGAAAAAGCGCCGCTCCAAGCTCTACGGCAGCCTTCGAGATGGTCTGGCACCGCTGAAGCCCTGGCAGATCACCGCAGGTCTCATGGAGATGCCCGTCACCACCATGCCGCTACTGCGCACCCCGGTTCACATGACCTACCTGCTCTTCCTCGGGCAGTTCTCCATGCCGGCTGCACGCGCTTATTGGGATGCTGCCCTGCAGCTCTGCCGCATCGCAGACATCGGCCCCTCACTACTCTTGCATCCCACCGACTTCCTGGATGTGACGGATGCGCCCGAGATGAGCTTTTTTCCCGCCATGCGCGTGCCTGCGGAGAAGAAGATCGCCCTCGTGCGTCACACCCTCTCCAGCCTCTGCCAGCACTGGTCACCCGGCCCGATGATCAACCACGCCCGCTCCGCTGCCAACACCTCGGCAAGCTCCCCAACCCCGCTTCAAAAAGCCATCGCCTGACCTCCACTCACATCCACCACCACAAACACGCCATGCCCACGCCCACCGAAATTCGAGATCTCGCCATCGTACTGCCTGCCTTCAATGAAGAGAAGGATCTCCCCAACCTGCTCGCACGCATCCGCGAGACACTCACAGCTCAAAAGTTCCGCTACCAGGTCATCGTCGTCGATGATGGTTCGAAGGACCGGACCGCAGAAATCGCACTCGAAGCCGCCCGCGAGATGCCGCTGCGCCTCGTGAAGCATGAAGTGAATCAAGGACTCGGCATGGCCATCCAGACCGGTCTCACCACAGCCATGAGCTGTGCAGATGCCGTGCTCGTCATGGACTCTGACAACACCCACGACCCCATCTACGCCATCGACATGGTTGCTGAACTGGAACGCGGTGAAAGCCAGCTCGTGATCGCCTCGCGCTTCCAGAAAGGCAGCGTCGTCATCGGCGTTCCGGGCTACCGCCAGGTGCTCAGCATCGGCTGCTTCCTCCTCATGAAGACCATCGTCCCCTTTGCCGGTGTGCGTGACTACTCCACAGGCTTTCGCTGCTATCACAGCAGCATCCTTCAGCGCATGGCCCAGACATTTGGAAAAGACAAGCTCGTGGAGGAAAGCGGCTTCGTGTGCATGCTCGAAGTCCTGCTCAAACTCCGCTCCATCGGCATCCGCGCCTCCGAGATTCCCTACACCCTGCGCTACGACCTCAAGGCCGGCGCCAGCAAGCTGCGCATCTGGCGCACCCTGAAGCGCTACCTCGCCGTCGTGAACCGCTATCGGGTTAAGAAGGCCGAGGCCGTCGGCACCACCCTCGCCGCCGCCGTGCAGTCCGTAAAGGCCTGATCACCGATCCCCTTCCCCGCATCCATGCCCAAGACAGCCATCCTCGGCGGCGGCATCTCCGGCCTCACCTGCGCACTCAGACTCGCGCAGCAGGGCCACACCGTCACCCTCCTCGAAGGCTCCGACCAGCTCGGCGGCCTCGGCACTTTCTTCGAGCATGAAGGCCGCACTCTGGAGAAATTCTACCACTGCATGCTGCCCAGTGACGGGCCGCTGCTCGCCCTGCTGGACACACTGGGCCTGCGTAACGAAGTTTATTGGAAGCCATCCTCCTTTGCCTATGCCGACCGCAGCCGCATCTACCCGCTGAATTCAGCCATTGACCTGCTGAAGTTCGCCCCCCTCAGTTTCATCGACCGCATCCGCGTCGGCATCACCGGCCTGTACGGTCGTCTGGCCTCCGCCAAAGGATTGGACGACATCACCACCGCTCAGTGGCTGGCTCGCTGGTCCGGAAGCAGCGCCTTCGCCAAATTCTGGAAGCCCATGCTGGAGGCAAAGTTCGGCGACCGCTACCCCGAGGTGCCCGCCCTCTGGTTCTGGACTCGCTTCAACCGCGAGAAAGGCGAGAGCAAAGGGGAGGTCAAAGGTTACATCCAAGGCGGCTACAAACGCATCACCGACCGCGCCGCCGAGCGCCTGCGCGAGCTCGGAGCCAGTCTGCGCCTCAATGAAAACATCGAACGCATCGATCTCGATACTGAAGGCCGTCCCATCATCGAGACAAGCGCAGGCACCGAAGCCTTCGATCAAATCGTTATCACCCTGCCCTGGCCAGTGCTGGGAAAGACCATGGGAGAGAGGCTCAAGAAGGAGGCTCCACCGCTGGACTGGGGCATCGACTTCCAGGGCGTGATCAATCATCTGCTCTTCCTCAAGCGACCGCTTTCGCCACACTACTGGCTCGCCACCCCCGGGGACGAGTTTCCCTTCGATGGCATCGTGGAGACCTCCACGCTCACCGATGAGGCAGATCGTGGTCCACGTCACGTCATCTACCTCACCAAGTATCTCCACCGCAGTGATCCTCGCTTCAGCGAAAATCCCGCGAGCATTCAGCAAACCTGGCTCGCCGCCCTCCAGAAGCTTTTCCCCGATCTCACGGCGGATCAGATCGAGGCCCAGCACCTCTTCCGCGCCCCCTTCGTGGAGCCAGTCTATACCTGCGGCTACATGCGCCGCCGCCCGCCAGAGGTTTTGGTGCCAGAGAAAGTCTTCCTCGCCAGCACGACCCAGGTTTATCCCGTGGTCACGAGCTGGAATGGCAGTGTGATCCAGGCGGACCGGACTCTGACCGCCATGTCATTCCCCCCATGAGTAGCTGCGGATTTCAAAAGACGTAACCAAGCTTTTGAACCATCCGCCGCATCTCCTCCTCCACCTGCTCCAGCGTCCGCCCATCGAGCAGGATGCCGAGATGCTTGATGCAGACCGCCCCAGGGTTCGTCCGCTCAGGCGGTACTGGCGGCTCCGGTGCCTGAGGTGGAGACTCCGGCGGCGTAAGGTTTGATGGGAAGGAGATCTTGCCATTTCCGATCTCTTTCACGCCAGGCTTCTGGAGGAACGACTTCATCTCCGCCTCATAGGCATCATAAGCAGGCCGCAGCTTTTCGAGAGCAGCGCTGTATGCATCCAGCGCCTTCCAGAAAGGCGGCCATTTGGGAATCTCGGCATGGAGAGCGTCGAAGTATTTCTTCAGCGGCAGTCCGTCACGATCACGCACGAAGAAATAAGTCAGCAGATGCCCGGAGTGGTAGTGGCTGGCGATGGCGTCCAAATTCAGCTCAGAGGGCGGGCGCGGCGCCGAGTCCGGCGAGGGAAAGGCAGGCTCATCTACCATGAGAAAGCTCGTCAGAGGATTGGGCCGGGTGATTTCCGTCGTCAGCGCCCACACTTTTTTCACCCCCACCCAGTCCGGCTTTGGCTGAGACATCGCAAAGAGTCCGCGCCGGCGCGAGGTCTTCACACTTCTGGTTTCAAAGACGCTGCCGTCCTCACTCACCTGATACACACCGCCGCGATACGGGAGATTGGAGGTGTACTCTGCCAGCCCCTCCACCAGCCAGGCGGGCATGTAGGGCACATATTCGTGCATCATCTGGTGGGTGATCTCGTGCGTGATGGTGTCGTTGTTGATCTCCCCTTTGCGGTAATAAGCCCCGCCTGCGCCCGGCTGGTCCGAGATGCCCAGTTCGCCAAAGGGGATGCGGAAGACCTTGTCCCTCAGCGAATACACGCCCGCTGACCACGAAGGTGCTCCCGTGGCCAGGTACTGCTGTCTCGTCTCATACAACTCGGCCTGAAACTTGGTTCGGCCCGCCTCCGGCTTCGGCTGAATGCCCCATGGCATCTGCCGCACCAGCTCATAGGTGCTTTCAAAAGCGCGGCAAACATCCTTCATCAGCGCCACACCGAGCTTCGCCGTCGTCTTAAACTGAAAGTGGCCAGACTCGTAGAGGCAGTCACCCGGCTCCTCGCGTACGACGCGGAGCGAAGTGTAAAGCAGCGGCTCCTTCACCTGCTCGGGCATCCGCCGCTTCTCCGCAGGAATGCGGCTGACCAGGCTCACGGGCACTGGCTGGCCGCTCACCCAGGCCTGATCTTCCGCCGAAAGACTGGCGAACGGCACGGCTGCCTGCCTGCCGTCTGCCAGGATCAGCTTCACCTGACCATCACCCACACCACCAAACTCAGCCTGAATCCTCTTCCCGGTGTCGTTCGTCCATGTGCGCGGCTCTGCCTGAATCTGGGAAATCCCCAGAAGAAGGAGTCCGAGCCAAGACATCATCCGCTTCATTCCCTTCAGGCTAAGAAGCAATCATGCCGCGAAGCAAGGATGATTTCTGAACCGATGAGCTCAAATCTCCTTCACCTCGCGTGAGCCATCCGGATGTGAAGTGAGGTGAAACCAGCGGGTGTGCGGCGGCAGAAGCTCGGGGAAAAGGTCCGCCCACTCGATGATGACCACGCCGGACTCGTCGAGGATGTCGTCCCACCCGACGGTGAGCACCTCTTCGGCATTTTCCATGCGATAGAAATCGAAGTGAAACACAGGCAGCCGGCCATCTGTGTATTCATGCACGAGGGTGAAGGTCGGGCTGGTCACGGCGGCTTGTGATCCGAGACCGGCAAGGATGCCTTTCGTGGCCTGGGTCTTGCCTGCACCAAGCTGGCCGCAAAGGGCGACGACATCGCCCGCATGCAGACTGGCGGCGAGATCACTGCCCCAGTCAAAGGTGGCTTCGGGTGTGGCGAGGCGTGTGCTCATGCTTTGAAATGATCCCAGCCGCCCTGGCCGAGGTTTCGCATCTTTGGATCAGCCAGAGCTTCACCGATGAGGGTCAAACTGGTTTTGGGAAAGGCCATGCGCCATTCACTGAGCACGCTCAACATGGTATCCGGGTGAAAGATGACGAGCAGCTCGTAGTCCTCTCCGTCATTGAGTGCCTGCTCCAGCGTGCAGCCGCGGGTGATCGGAATTGTGGCGGGATCGATCTCGAAACCGACGCCGCTCTGATCGGCCAGCCTCGGCAGGTCTTTGGCGAGTCCGTCGCTGAGGTCCATCATCGCGGTCACGCGGCAGTGTTTCACGAGCCACTGAGCTTCCGCAAGACGGGGCTGGAACTTGAGATGCTTCCCACAGATGGAGCCGCCGAGGGTGCCGGTGACGGCGATGAAGTCCTCCGCTTTAGCCCCGCTGCGGCTGATCCATCTTTTCTTCGGCGCCGTGCCGGTCATGCTCACGGTGAGGCTGAGCTGGCTGCCGCGTGAGGTTTCTCCACCGACGATGCGCACCTCGTGCTCGTCGGCGAGTTTGCTCATGCCTTCATAAAGGCCGAGCACGCGCTTCACGGTTGTCTCGGGCGGTGCGATGAGCGTCACCAGCGCGTGCTTCGGTGTGGCGGCCATAGCAGCGAAGTCGCTCAGCACACGGGCCATGGCCTTGCGACCGACGAGCCTCGCAGGTGTGTCAGACGTGAAGTGGACGCCTTCGACTATGGTGTCTGTTTTTAAAAGCAACTGCTCACCTGACTTCGGCGCAGCGACGACGGCGCAGTCATCTCCGGGACCGGCGATGACGGAGGCATCGGTCGCGAGCTTCGCGCTGATGAGCCGCACGAGCTTATCCTCACCAAGGTCAGCGAGTGTCTTCATTTTCATGGCTGAATGTCTGGAAAGAAAAGCATCACGGTCAGGCTCGTGGCATTGAAGAGGCCGTGCATGACCATGGGCACAAGCAGGCAGCCGGTGAACTCATACATCGCGCAGAAGACCATTGCCAACAGGGCTAGTGGAAAGAGTGTGCCGACATGCAAATGGATGGCGGCAAACAGCAGTGAGGAGCAAATCGCGGCGAAGATGCCATCCGTGTAGCGTTTGATGACGCCGTAAATGAAGCCACGGAAGACAATCTCCTCCACGAGCGGCGCGACGACGGCGGCAGAGATGATAAGCAGCACCTTTGCGAGCGGGTCTTTGGCTTTGCGGAAGGCCTCCGCCGCATCCTGCCCGGTGAGGTCGGGCCAGAAGCCCTCCATCCAGGTGTGAATCGCCAGCGCGCTGCCATTCACCAGCATCAGGGTGGGGATCATGGCCAGGATGGCGATGATCACGACATGAATGAGACGTACCCTGCGAAGGCCGAAGAGTTCGGCCGGGCTGAGGCCACGCAGACCCCGCAGGTAAAGCAGCAGCATGACGCAGATGCTGAACTGTACCACGATGTTTCCAAGCAGGCCGTTCAGGGTCAGCTCCATCGGTTCCTTCGCGGACTCAGCACCGCCGCTGGAAGCCTGGAGGCCGCTGAGAAAGAGGAGGCTCAGTGCGGCGACGATGATGGCGTCTCCACTGACGAAATTCGCCGCCTGCACACGGCCGATGGAGGTCATGGCATCAGGCATGAAGGTGCGCAGAAGCTGGTAGGCGATCACGCCGAAAAGCAGGGTCAGCCAAACGAGGAGGGCGGTGTCTCGCAGGACTCCGAGTGAGTAGGCATCCATGAGAATTAGGGAATTTCAGCGCAGCCAGGCGGCAGGCAGGTAGTACATCATGCCGGGCTGGAGTTTTGGCAGCACGCCACCGGTGAGGTCGAGCTGGATTTTCGCCGGGGCGGTGCTGTGACTGGCGGTGAGGCCGAGCGCGCTGAGGAGGGTGGGCGAGCTGTGATACTTTACCACGGCTGCATCGGCCGCTTTGCCCAGCTCACGGGCGAGCGTGTAGGCATCCTCGATGTAGCCGATCTGGTCCACCAGCTTTGCCGTCAGGGCCTGACGCCCGGTGACGACCCGCCCATCGGCGACGGTGCTTTTTAGCACATCCTTCGGCACTTTCCGCGCCTCGGAGACGATGCCGAGGAAGCGGTCATACATCTCATCTACCAATGCCTGGATGTAGGCTTTTTCATCCTCACGCATCGGCCGGGCTCCACTCAGCGTGTCCTTGAAGGCTCCGCTGGTGAATGTCTGAGTTCCGAGCCCGACTTTGCCGAAAAGTTCGTGGTAATTCATCGACTCCATGATCACACCGATGCTCGCCGTCAGCGTGGTCTCGCTGGCGATGATCTTCGTGGCACCGCAGGCGACGTAGTAGCCACCACTGGCGGCCACCGAGTCCATGTAAACCACCACCGGCTTCTTCGCGGCCGCCTTTTTCACCGCATTATAAATGGTATCCGAGGCGGTGACCTCACCACCGGGTGAGTTTACGCGCAGGACGATGGCCTTCACCGCCGTGTCTTCCACTGCCTGCTCCAGCGAGCGCTTGATGGCCTCCACACTCGGCAGTGCCGCCGAGAGAAAACCCTCGACTCCCATGGAGCTGATCACCCCATCGAGGTCGATCTGCACGATCTTCGCCTTCGATTCCTTCTGCGCCTCCACCACGACCTTCTCCAGCAAAAGCTCGCGTCCCTCCGCCAAGCCAGCCTCCTGCCCCACGAGGGCCATGGAGAGGATCATGTTAAAGCCGACACTCAAAAGCAGAGCGGCGGCGAGGGCGGCGATCAGGCAGCCGAAGGTGGTTTTGTTCATGGGTGCCGAGAGTATGCGGCGGCCAGCGCGTGGCAAGGCTGAGGCGCAGCTCATGATTTCGTGATTGCCACATCTGCGTGAGTGCTTCACTCTCCGCGCCCATGAGCCAAACCGCCTCTCTCCCGACTGATAATGATCCATGGTACAAGCACCTCACGCCCTACCATTGGTTTGTGTTTACCGTAGCCTCTCTTGCGTGGCTCTTTGACTGCCTGGATCAGCAACTTTTCCTGCTTGCGAGAAATTCGGCGATGAAGGCTCTGCTACCGGAGGGGATGGACCCCATCAAATACGGCGGCTATGCGACATCCATTTTCGTCGCTGGCTGGGCCACAGGCGGTTTGATCTTTGGTTCCGTGGGTGACCGCATCGGACGCGCGAAGACACTGACCATGACGGTGCTCATCTATTCCGTCTGCACGGGGCTGTCCGCCTTTTCCAAAGGCTGGGTCGATTTCGCCATCTACCGTTTCCTCACAGGTCTCGGAGTCGGCGGCGTCTTCGGTCTCGCCGTGGCCCTGGTGGCGGACACACTCCCCGACCGTGCCCGCACTGGCGCACTCGGCACACTCCAGGCCCTGTCTGCGGTGGGCAATGTCACCGCTGGCATCGTCAGCATGTACATGGGCCATCTCGAAGGCAGCAAGGCCATCGAGCCAGGCACGGCGTGGAAGTATATGTTCCTCGTCGGCGCGCTGCCCGCCTTCCTTTGTGTCTTCATCCAGATCCGTCTGAAAGAGCCGGAAAAATGGGTCCAGGCACGCGCTGCCGGCAAGGCCGCTGGCGTCAAGTTCGGCTCCTACTCCGCCCTGCTCGGTGATGTCCGCTGGCGGAAAAATGCACTACTAGGCATGGTTCTTTGCATCGCCGGAGTCATCGGACTCTGGGGCATCGGATTTTTCAGCCCCGAACTGGTGGGTGATGTCATGCAACGCTCACTGATGGAAGAGGGTGTGGCCGCCGACAAGATCGCGGGAGAAAAGACCTATTGGATCGGTGTGAACTCCATCGTCCAGAACATCGGTGCATTCATCGGCATGCTGCTCTTCACGAAATTCGCCCAAAGCCTGGGACGTAAAAAAGCCTTCGCCATCGCCTACATCGCAGCACTTGTGGCCACCGTCGGTTACTTTCAGCTCTTCAATGGCCGTGGCGACATCTGGATGAGCGCCGTCATGGGCGGCTGCCAGCTCGCCCTTTTCGCGGGCTTTGCCATCTACCTTCCAGAGCTTTTCCCCACGAGCCTGCGCAGCACCGGCACCAGCTTCTGCTACAATGTCGGACGCTTCGTGGCTGCCAGCGGCCCCTTCACTCTTGGCAGTCTCCAGGCCGCACTCAAAGCAGGGGCCACGACTCCCGAGGCAAAGCTCGAAGCCTTCCGCAACGCCTGCTCCTACATGAGTGTCATCTTCGTCCTCGGTCTCATCGCACTCATGTTCCTGCCTGAGACCAAAGGCCGGGCAATGCCTGAAGACTGAACTGCCCATCTGAAATAACGAATCCTCAAAAGAGTTCGTCACCTTTAGGTTCGTCATTCGTCTCCCGTCCCATGACTCCCGCTAAACTCGCCAAATCCCCTACCCTGCCCGCCGGACTCAGCCCAGAGGCAGAGTCACTTTGGCATGCGAAGAACGGGAACTGGGAAGCCGCGCACAACATCGCCCAGGACATCCACACTCCCATAGGGTCCTGGATTCATGCTCTGCTGCATGTCATCGAGGGAGATCAATGGAACGCCGATTACTGGTTCACGAAGGCAAGAAAGCCCTCCCGCAAGCCAGCTCAGATTGATGCCCTTTGGGATGAGATCGCGGCTGAAGTTTTGACATGAGTGAAGACTCATTGGAACCCGTGGACCAACGAACTCGACCTCCACACATTCCAGCCTCGCGAGGTGGGCGACTTACTGGAAGACTACCTCGGCGAATGCCGGAAGCTCGGCATTCTAAATGTTCGCGTCATCCATGGGAGAGGCACCGGAACCCTTCGGACGGGTGTGCATGAGAAACTCAGACGGATGGACATGGTCGAGTCCATCACCTGGCCTGCAAGTGCTGACAGCGGCGGCTGGGGAGCCACTTGGGTGAGGCTGAAACAAGGCGTTGTCTAGGACAACCTGCCGAGTCAAAATCAACAGTCCTTGCAGCATAGTTGCCAAGCCAAAGCAGCACTCGAAGCGGTAAGTTGTTGGTTTTATTCACATGAACAGCTATTTATCCACAACCGTGTCAAGGGCCTTTCTTCTAAAATTATCACACTTTCACCCCGAAAAATGTAACTCATAAATGAGAATACCATCTCTTTTTGCAAAAAACAACCCCATGGGTTGACGGGTGCACCAAAAGTTTTTACTCTCCGCTTGTCCAGACGAGCCGTATCTCGGATGGGCCACGGAGATGCAGCTAGTTTAGCTCTCACTTTCGTGCCATCGGTCCTCACTGTTGTTGGTTGCTGGATCGCTAACAGACCCTCTGGTTTCACCACCAGAGGGTCTTCTGTTTCACGAGGATGCCCGACTTCACTTCATGTAGTGACTCACGCCATCATCGGCGGATGCATCTCGAAGCGTGGGATGCGAACAAACACTGGACGTCCCTGAGTCGTGGTGCCGAAGAAGGAGCCTGTCGCAGAACTCTCGGCCTTGATGACGTGATAAGAATTATAGCTGAAGGTCTCACCTGGTTCGAGTTTGGGGAATTGCCCCACGACACCATCGCCTTCGACGACGAGTGTGTCTCCATCCGTATCACGCACGATCCATTTGCGGCCAAAGATATTCACCGTCTCCGCCGAGCCATTGTGAATCGAGACATGGTAAACAAACGGATGTGGCCGGTCTGGAGGGGCCGGACGCGTGGGGTCGTAGGACACGTCATCCACGGTCGCCGTCAGTCCTGGGAGGTGATCAAAGTGAACAGTCATGCTGCGAAGATAGTGCAGACAACACGATGAACAAGAAATAGGTAAGGCTTCATATCCTGCCTCATCATGAAGCTGATGCCGTGCCACTCTGGATTAAACAGCAACCACTGGTAGTGGCGGACAGAGAGGGATTCGAACCCTCGGAACGTTTTACCGTTCATACGCTTTCCAGGCGTACCCGATCGACCACTCTGGCATCTGTCCTTGAAGTAACCGCTGCCGGTCGGGGCAGCGGGGCGCGATAGTGCTTTGTCCCCATCATGCCCGCAAGCTGATTTTCAGAAGACTTCACGCCAGACTTCGTGAAGCACTTGCCTCCAGCAACACTTCATCAGCACTAGGTTGCCCCTCCGTAGCGCTCGTGATAGTCTCAGCTGAAATTCTGTATCGCAGCGCATGTCGGCCCTCTTCCCTTCACTCCAACGCGCCATCATCGCCGTGGCGTTTGGAGTCATGCCCTTCGGAGAGTTCAATCTTCGCGCTCAAGCCGCACCTTTGCCTTGGGCAGAAAGGGAGACACGGCTGGCGAATGAGTATCTGTCCCTCCTCGTGTCCCAGCCGGAATATGGGCGTGTGGTCGATCTCGTATGGGCGCTCTACGAGAAGCACGAAGCCACGGCCCTGCTGATCGAAAGCGTGTCGGCACAGGTTCAGCAGCAGAGACATCCATCCATGGTGCTGGTGCTCGGTCATCTGCACCGGAAGGCGGGTGATCTAAAGAAGGCCGCAGGGACTTATGAGCAGGTGCTGGGAGCAGAGGCGCAGAAGCCCATCGCTCTGCAAGGGTTGGCCGACGTGGCTCAGGAACTCGGCGACTCGGCAAAGGCGCACCAGTGGATGGGCCAGCTCAACGAACTGCTTCCCGACACAGATGCCCGGAAGGTCGATGTCCTGCTCAAGCTCGGCACGCTGGCGCTCTCCGCACAAAAGAATGAAGAGGCCGTGCTCGCCTGGGAGCAGGCCGGAAAGCTGCGCTCGGGTGACTTCGCCCTCGTTCGGCAGATCGCCGAACTCATCCTGCGCGCTGGCTTTCCCGAGCGTGCGGCAGCCTTTTACATCCAGCTCGCCGATCAGAGTGATCCCCAGAAGCGGCTCGATGCCCTCTACGATCTCGCCCGCATCTACGAACATGCGGATCAATTCGAGAAAGCCGAGGCCGCGCTGAAGAAAGGCCAGGCATTGCTCGACTTCCGTGACACACGCTACGCCGACTTCTTCCGCCGCCGAGTGCGACTTCATGAGCGATTCGGCACGCTGGAGGACCTTCGCCAGCAGCTCACGAAAGCAGCCGCCGCGAAGCCTATGACCGAACGTTCCCTGCGCGACCTGTCACGTTTCCAGGAAATCACCGCAGACTCCGACGCGCAGGTGGAGACGATGCGCCTGCTCGTCAAAGCCGCGCCGCAGGTGGACGACTACCGCTGGGAGCTTGTCCGCCTCCTGCTCGATCATGACGGCAACGCCGAAGCCGCGAAACTGCTAGATGAGCGTCTCAAAGGAGATGGCTCCGACCTCCCCGCCATCGTCTTCCTGCGCTGCGAGGCGGACCTCCGCAGCGGTCGTCAAAGCGAGGCCATCGCACTTTTGCAGAAGCTTCTGGAGACGCAAAAGAGCAGCATCGAGGTGGAGAAGCAGGCGCTCGCCTTTGCACAGCAGCGCACGCTGGATGAAGTCATCGAGTTCATCCTCAGGCGGCGTGTCGAGCTCGATCCCTCACGTGCCGAGGCGGTATTCGAGCTGGCGGCCTTTCATCGCGCCCGCAAAGACATGGCGGCTGCCGATGCCCTGCTGCGCCGCTTCACCCAGTCCGCTCCGAATGACGAAGAACGCCAACGCCGCCTCAACGATGCGGCCTCTTTCATGGCCTCAGGCAGCGATCTCGACAGTGCCATCATGCTGGCGCGCGAAGTCGTGAGCAAATCAAGTGCGGGACATGACGAGTTCCTACGCCTCGCCGATCTCCTCACAGAGCATGGCGACACCGAGGAAGCGCTGACATGGCTGGAAAAAGCCTGGGATTCGAGCAAAAATGAGGAGCAGGGCATCGACGTGGACGAGCGACTCTACTCTCTGCTTCTCGGCGAAAAGAAAAAAGAAGCCGCCAAGCAACGAGGCAGCGGAGGAGATTTTCAACTGCCCGAAGTCTTCACAGGGAAAGGATTCGCCAGCAGTACTGATGCCACGACAGACAAACAACCAGTGCCTGAAGAAGTCGGTGTGATGGTCGAGCGCCTAATGGCAGAACGAAAAAGCGGAACCGCACAGCCCACGCTTCACCTCTTCCGCACCGCCTGGTGGGCCGTGCGGGCGGAGATGTTTGATGAGGCCTACGCCGCCTTCCGCCTTTTGCAGACTGATCCCACCACGAACAAGCCTCGAGAACTTTCCATCGAAGCGGAAAAGCTGCTGCTCGAACTTACCCTGGCGGACAAAAACACCGCCCTTGCCATGCGGGTGCTGCGCCGCCTCATCGGGCGTGATCATGGAAACAAAATCCGCTACACGCTGCGCCTCAGCGAGCTGCTGCTGGAGGACGAGCAGAGCGCCACCAGCGCCGTGAATGTCGGTCTCGCGGCCGAACGCACTGGCTGGCGTCTCGCGGCAGACCCACCGGTTCCGGGTCGTGCCGCCACGGTATTGCTGGAGCGTGCGTACCGCGAGGCACCGGACTCCGAGCAACTGCTCAGCGCCCTCACGCAATGCTACACGCTGCAACGTCGGCCCGACGATGCCCTGAAGCTCTGGCAGCAGGCCATCGCCCGCGCCACAGGTGGTGCAGCCGTGACACTCATGCAGCGCTATGCGGAGATGCTGCTTCAGCGTGGTAAACTGCCCGAGCATGTGCAGGTGCAGCTCCGCATCGTCGAACAGGAGACGGATGTGAAACGCCGCCGCGAGGCATTTAAACACTTCCTCGACCGCCTGCTCTGGGCCGGTGAATCCGGTGGCGAGCTGCCTGCGGATCTGCTCAAAGACCGCCTCAAGATGCTGAAGGAGTCGCTGCTCATGCTGGTGAAGAAGCATCCCTTCGACGGCTTCTACCACGAGGCGCTCGCTCACGTCTATGACCGTGAAGACGATCCGCCTAAGGCCTTTGCTGCAATGAAGCAGGCCTACTACACCGCGCCGGACACGCCTTTCTCACTCGACCAGCTCCGTGAGGCTGCGCTGCGAGTTTCAGACTTGAAGTCTGCCATCTATTTCCAGAAGCAGATCGCCGCAAGTTCCGGTCCATCTGAAGCAGCGGCAGAGTCGCGCCGCCTCGTTGAGATGCTGGAACAGACCTTTCAAATCGCCGAGGCAGACCGGGTTCGGCGTCGTCTCGAAAGCCGCTTCTCGCAGGACGCGGCGGCGCTGGATGACCTCGCCGAGCACTACCGCGCCACCGGTCAGGATGAAGCGGAGCGTCGAGTCTATGAGCAGATCGCCCGCGTGCGTTCCTGGGATGCCCGCTCCCATCTTCGGCTCGCTTTGAAATGCCTGCGTCTGGCGGATGACAGCGCTGCGGAGAAATATCTGCGTGAGATCCTCACCCGCACGGCGAACCAAGCCTACATGCCTCCTGCAGGGGGTGAGCCTGAGCGTCTGCCACTGCCGCTGGCAGATCAACGGAAGTCCGGCACACCCGGCCCGGTGACAGAAATCCTCGCCGAGCTAGACACGGTGCCCGCGCTGAAAAGCGCCGAAGTCACCACCTTGCGCACCTACCTCAGCCTTCCGCATCCTGAATTCCTCGAACTTCCAAATGACACACCCTTGGTCCGCCTGCGCGCCATCGAGGAGCTTGCCAGGATGCAACGACGCGAAGATTCGCTGTCGGCATGGGAGAAGGAAGCCGCAGCCTTCGAATCGCCCGTCGAGAAGCTTTGGGCGCTCCACTATGCCGGTGAGGGAAAAGCCTTTCGAGAGCAGCTCGCCCTGGTGATGAAAGGCCGCTCCACCCTCGAAGCCAGCTTCTGCCATGTCTGGCTCAGCCTGCGCTCCGGTGGCATGGGCGAGGTCATGCGCTGGTCCACCCAAACTGGTGTGGAAACCGAGATCCTCGATCTCCGCCAACGCATGCTCCTCGGCGTCTCCGCCATCCTTGCGGACATCGACAGCTTCCGCTTTGCCAAGGGCGAGCTGGCCCAGCTCGGCACCATTCGCAGCGTTTCCGTGCTCGATGTCATGCGTCGTCTTCAGGATCAGCAGCGCTACCCCGAGGCTCTGGAACTCGGGGAAAGCGTCAGCCTTCACAATCCAGCCCTCGGCAGCGCCTTCGTCTTCTCCCTGGCCCGCATCGCAGAAGCGGCGGAGCGCTGGGATCTGGCACGCGACTACCTCGGCCGCGTCGTGCGCAGTCCCGTTCATCCCGAGGCCTATCGTGGCACCTATGATCCGTACCTTTTCAGCCTCAGCGCAGCCAATCGGCTCGCCATCAGCGCCGGAGAACGTGAACAAAATGTGCGCTCCGCCTGGCAACATCTCCAGAGCACGCCGCCATCGGGCATGACCAGCCTGAGGAAGTCCGCCGTGGCAGGTCTCGCCGGTGCACCAGACAAGGCAGCCGCAGAGATGGAAAACTTCCTCATCGGGGATTTCCTCCCGGCGCGGAACATGGGCGAGATGCGCGGGATGCTCATGCCGCAGGGCTCGCCGCGTTTTGAAGAACCCATGCATCTGCGCAGCATCTGGGAGGAGACGCGGGAGATTCAGGCGCGCTTCACCAATGAAGGCATGGGCCAGATGGTGCGGCAGGTGAATGAAAAGCTCGCCATGCGCTGGGGTGGCGTGGCGCTCAGCTCGCGCTCCGGGCTGGAGTTTGGTGAATGGCGGCTCGGACACCTCATTCAAAAGATGCGCGAGGCGGACCACCCCACGCGGCTGCGTTTGCTGCGCGAGCATCTAGCGAGTGTGGACATGCGCCAGGAGGTCTCCGTGGACACGCTGAGTGAACTCGGTGGCCGTCTCGAAGCCGTCGGCATGTCGCGCGAGGCCATCGAAGTCTATGCCATGCTACCCGGCCGGGCTCCGGCGAATCCCGAGTATGCGCAGTGGCTCATCCGCGTGGCGGAAGCTGCACTCGACACGAAAATCGGGCTGAAGTTCACCCTCCAGCTCCTCGAAGCCGAACCGCCCTACAAGCCACCTCAGCCCGGTGATGAAGTACTGCGGGAGAAGCACGCCCATTTCCTCGCGCTCGAGCATGACGTGGCCGAACTGCATCGCCGTGGCTACCTGCCCACCATTACCACCGTCCGCCAGGGCCGCATACCTGAAGAGGTACCCTACCTTCGCGAACTCGCGCTGCTTTATGAAAAGCTCGGGCAGGACAGCCTCGCCCTCGCTTCCTGGAATCGGCTGCACGAGGCATTCGTCGCGAACACGGAGAGTGGCATCATTCCGGATGCAGAGAGCTGCGTGCATCGCGCCCGGCTTTTGGTGAAGCAAAAGAAAGCCGACGCTGCGCTCGAAGCCCTGCGCGAGGTGCCTCTGGTGGAGAAGTCCGGCGGCCAGGGCCGTGAGGCACTGAAGCTGCGGGCCCAGCTCGTCGCTGAAGCCGGTGGATGGGAGGAGTTCCGTGAGTTGATGACCATCGCCGTCGATCTGAAGGCCATTGATGCCATCACCCATCTCGCCGAACTTTGCCGCACGCACTCACGCAGCAGCGAGGGGCTGAACTTCCTCACCCAGGCCGAGCGCAGTGTGAAGGATGATGCCGAGCGCTTCCGTCTGCGCCTGGAGCTGCTCCGTTTGCTCGCGGCCGATCCAGCCTGGTCGCCCGAGCGCGGTCGTGCGCAGATCGCGGCTCTATTCCGTGTGAAAAACCGCAGCCGTGAGACCCTCCAGCAGCTCGCCGACTGGATGAGTGCCGAGGCAGATGGCAAACATCGTGATGCCTGGCTGCCCATCCTGCGCGCTGAGACGCGCGCGGGCACGGATCGTCCGCTCGCGGCGCTTGCTTTGAGCGCCTTTGCCGCCCGTGCTCCGGCTTCCTTTGCCGATGATCTCGCCCTCGGCTGGCAGAAGGTGATCGACAGTGACCGCATCTGCATCGATCTGGCCGCCGAACTGCTTTTGAAAAAGGAACGCCCTGGCCTCGCCTGGCAGGCATGTCTCGTCATGCAGGATCTACCCTCCATGCGGCTGGACAGCCGGAAGCAGCCGCTCATGCTCCGCGTCGCCCATGCCCTGAAAGACCGCGTCATCATTCAGGAACTCTTCGCCGAGATCGTCCGCATGCCCGTACCCGGAGGTTCACAGACCATCGCCTGGGCAAAAACCCTGGAGGAATGCGGCGAGTCTGAGCTGGCACGCGAGCTTTTCACCAAAGCGCTGGACCAGCTTCAGTCCACAAACTCCATGCAGCCAGATCTCACCGCCGCCTGGGTCCGCTTCCTCATCCAGCGGCGCGAGTTCGAGGCCGCAGAGACCTGCCTCCTGCGTGATGTCTGGACCATGCCCAATGAGGCCGCCGCCGTGCTCTTTGATCTCTACTCCACTTGGGGTCGGCTCGCCGACATCCAGCAGGAGCTGCGCAAGTTTCACCTCACGGGCGGCATCGAAAAGGATGTCATCGTCCGCGCCGCGCGTGCGCTCGGAATCCCGGCACCCATCACGAAGGTGCCTTGATCTGAGCTGGTCTGAGCTGGGCCCAGCGCGGAGAGTCGGATGATTACGCGATGCGCGCCATGATCTGCTCCGTGCGTGTGACCACACGCTGCGGATCATCCAGCAGGCCCGCGCTAAGCAGCGCATTGTCCAGGATCTGCTCGCTCAAAAGCTTGGCGAGATCGGCATCACTGCCGCGGAGGCTGTTCACCTTCTTCACCAGGGTGTGGCGTGGGTTGATCTCCAGGATGACCTTCGGTGCAGTGACTTCGTCGGGCTTCATGGCCTTCATCATCTGGCGCATCTGCGGGGTCATCTCTCCTTCCGGAGTGATGGCGAGCGCGGGGGCATTGACGAGGCGTTTGCTGGCGCGGACTTCCTCCACGCTCTCAGCCAGGGCTTCCTTCAGCCAGCCTGTGAAGGTGGCGGTTTCCTCCTCGCTAAGGGATTCGCCTTCCTGCGTGACATCGCCAAGATCGACATCCGGGCTGTTCACGGCCTGGAGCTTCTTGCCTTCAAACTCAGGCAGGCTGGAGATGACGTATTCGTCGATGGGTTCGTAGAGGAAGAGCACTTCGTAGCCCTTCGACTTGAAGGCTTCGAGGTAGGGTCCACCTTCGATGGCGCTGCGGCTGGGAGCGGTCTGGTAATAGATGGAGGTCTGCTCCTCCTTCATGCGTTTCACGTAGTCGCCGAGGCCGACCTGCTCGCCTTTGTCGGTGAGGCTGGATTCAAAGCGCAGCAGCTTGGCGATGGTGTCGCGGTTCGCGTGATCGGTGGCGACGCCTTCTTTGATGAAGCGGCTGAACTTGGCGTAGAACTCCTGGAACTTCTTCGGGTCGTCTTGCGCTTCTTTGTCGAGGAACTTGAGCAGGCGCTTGCTGACGACTTCGCCGAGTTTGCGGACGAGGGCGCTGTCCTGCATGGACTCGCGGGAGATGTTCAGCGGCAGGTCCTCGCTGTCGATCACGCCGCGGACGAAGCGCATCCAGTCTGGCAGGAGCTTCGGCGGATGCGGGTCGATGAGGACCTTCTTGCAGTAGAGGCCGACTCCGGGCTCCATCTGGCCCATGCCAAACATCTCCATGTTTTGTTCGGGCAGGAAGAGCAGCGCGTTGATGACGAGCGGGGCATCAGCCTGGAAGTGGAGGCGGTAGCTCGGCTTATCGAATGCCTTGGCCGTGAATTTGTAGAAGGCTTCGTATTCCTCCTCGGTGACGCTGTCTTTGCTCTTCAGCCAGATGGCCTCGACCGTGTTCACGCGCTCGCCATTCAGCGTGATGGGGAAGCCGACGAAGTTCGAATACTTGCCGAGCACGCTCTTCACGGTCCACTCTTTGGCGAACTCCTTGGCGTCTTCCTTGAGCTTGATGACGATGCGGCAGCCGCGGGCCTGATCGGGGGCTTCATCGATGGTGTAGGTACCTGCGCCGGTGCTGGTCCAGCAGAGGTGCTCACCCTCGCCACGCCAGGAGTGGGTAAAGACCTGCACTTCATCCGCCACCATGAAGGCAGAGTAGAAACCGACGCCGAACTGGCCGATGAGGGAGGCATCGCCGCCCTTGCCCGCGTTCTTCAAAGCCGCCGCGAAAGCCTTCGAGCCGGAATGGGCGATGGTGCCGAGGTTCTCGACCAGCTCCGCGCGGGTCATGCCGATGCCGGTGTCCGAGATAGTGATGGTGCCAGCGGTTTCATCTGAGCTGATGGTGATCTCCAGGGGTGCCTCGGACTGGAAGACTTCATTCTCCGTCAGTTGCGTCAGGCGCATCTTCTCCAGGGAATCGGCGGCATTGGACACGAGCTCGCGGATGAAGATCTCACGGTCGGTGTAGAGGCTGTGGATGACGATGTCCAGAACCTGCTTCACCTCGGCCTGGAACTCATGGGTGGTCGGTGTGCTCATAATAGAATGATTGGAATGATAAGGGGGTGGGGAAAACGGGCGCGGAGAGTAGATGGATGCGCTTCGGGGTCAAGAAGGCGCTATCGTTACGCTGCGAAGGCAATTTCGACTCTTTGGGTTTACTCCGCAGCCTCGCCATTTCCGGCTGAGCAGCTCAAAAAAGCGACTTCCATGCATAAACATCGCCCGCTCCCGGCCGTGGGTAGGTGTGGTCATCACGCCCCCCATCGATATAGAGGTCACGGCAGGGACGAAGCACTACATTGCACGTCAGAAATCCTGACATCCAAGGAAGACCGCTGATCTCACGAGTAGAAGATGCCAGACACATGCGAGACACCTTGCCTTTGCCTGGAAGAGGTGCGTGCCTTTGTCGCTTTACCGTTGTGTGCCGCACATCATTCATCATTCTGGTGGCGTACCTGGAATAAACTACTGTGCCGATTTTTCCTTCACGGCCTGCTGATAGGCCTCCAGGAGTTCCCGCAAGATGTCCACGCGCTGGGCGAAGTTGATCTGGACGGCGGAGGGAGCGCGCTCGAGGTCTTCGATGCCGACCTTGAGACTGGAGATCTGGCCGAGGCGGGCTTTGGCGGCCTCGATAGCTTTGGCTTTGTCCTCCGCGCTGAGGTTTTCGGTGTTGAGCTGGTCGTCCAGTGCGGCGACGACCTTGGCCTTGGCACGCTCGACAGCGATTTTCGTTTCGGTGGGCAGGGTGTAGGTGGTGTTGCCGGCA
>CAYMHJ010000017.1:0-40809 GCA_964390165.1 uncultured Prosthecobacter sp.
TACTGCAGACCTGCACGCCGATGTCTCTGAAGATGTTTTGATGCACGCGGCAGGACTGCACCACGATGGTGATGCCGTGGGAGCAGCCCGTCACGGTATTACGAGCCACCGTTTGATGCCCCTCAGTGCCGAGCCAGATGCCTGTATGCCCGCCGCTGGTGTGATTGCCTTCGATGAGAGCACGGCGGCCCTCGGAGAGGATGCAGGCACCCTGCACATCAGACACGCTGCTGTCCATGAGACGGGCGCCTTCGCCGAGCAGCAGGAAACCGATGCCTCGTCGCTCCGCCGTCACCTCCTGGCTACCCGTGCCGCCGTGCCCGCTGCTCACACAGCCGGAGACCGTGGCGCCGATGCGCAGGCGAAAGCCGCCCCAATAGCTGGTGGTGCCATTGCTGCTCTGAATACTGCGGGCGGAGCAGTCGGTGACTTTGCCATTCTTCACATCAAAGCCCCACGCGAGAGTGCAATCGCTGGCATGGCAGTCAGAGACATTGCCGCCATCGATGGAAAAGGCCGCCGTCTCATGCGTCCAGGCATCCACCGCCACGGACTTCACATTGCACTGGTTCACGCTAATATCGCTGCCCTGAATGCCGCTGCTGCCATTCCACCCACTCACCGAACAACGCTCTGCCACGCTGCCGCTGCCGAGCGCGATGGCTGCGCCAGTGCCCGTGCCGCGCACGAGGCTTACGCCGCTCACCCGCGATCCCGCACCCACCGTGAGGCCGCTCGTCGCGGCAGCGCAATCACTCAGCGTGCAGTCCTGCACCTGCGCCTGGGCTTCCAGATGAAAAACACTGGCTCCTGGAGTGCCGCTGCCGCAGTTCTCGGCCAGGCAGCCGCTCATTTGGATGACGTTGCGGTTAGGCAAAGGAATCGCGGGTGCCTCGATATGCACGGCGGAACTCGTGCAGGCATTGAAGGCCAGCTTTTCCAACTGTGCACCGACATTGCCCGGCAGTGTGCTGGCGGTGCTGATGCCGGTGGCGAGGCCCGAGAAGGTGCCGTTGTGGATCTTCACGCCTGTGACTCCGGAAGCGAGGCGAATGCCTGTGGTGGCGATGCTGGCACCGGTGTCGCGCTGAATGGTGAAGCCGCGCATGTCGAGCGTTACATTGTCCACGGCGATGATGATGCCTGCTCCTTTGATCACGGCGAGGTTGTCGCTGAGGTAGTAGCTGCCGGGTTTGTTGATGATGTAATGCGCGGAGGCATGGCTGATATCGACAAACATCGGCACGCCCCAGGGTCCATTGAGCAGATCATGACGTGGCTCGATTTGATGGAGCGTTTTCATTGTCGGCATCGGCTCGCCGCTGGGGCCGAGAGGGCCGGCGACACCGACTGCCTGACCGCCCGTGGGTGGAGGCGTGAGCAGACCTTGAGAGAAAGCGTTGCTGGTGAGCGCGAGGATAAGGAGGGTGTTGGTGAGGTTCGTTTTCATGGGGTGGATATGGGTGGATTTTTGAATGGAATCAGGGGCGAAGCGGCTGGCGGACGACTATGCGGTAGAACTGGCGGGCCGTGTTTTCCGGCAGCTCGATGACGACGCCGTGCTCGTCGGCTCCTGCGGGTGGTTTTAGCCCGGTGGCGATGTTCACCCATGAGTTTGGGGCCATGGTGGGACTGCCCTGGACATCATAGACGCGGCCCGGAGCCACCTTCCAATCCAGCGCGATGCCCTGCGGTGTGTGCTCGGTGTGCGTCGTGCGGAAGGCATCGCTTGCGGCATCGGCGCGGGTGCCGGCGAGGTATTCATCCAGGTCGCTCACACCATCGCCATCGAGGTCTCCCGTGGCTCCGAGGGTGTCGAGAGAGATCGGCAAACCCGCCAGCCACAAGGCACGGCGCTCGTGCGCATCCGGGATGCCGTCGTCATCCGAGTCTTCTCCTGTGGCGATGGCATTCACCGCGAGGTAGGCCGTGATCACAGCATCCAGCCTGATCCAACCGATGTTCCCGCCATAGGCATAGCCGCTGAACTTGCCCGTGGTGAGATCGAGACGCGGAGCATGACTGCCCATGGCGGCGGCACTGGCCCAGTCAAACTTCACCCAGCCAAAGTTGGCACCGTAAGCATAGCCGCTGAGTGCTCCGCTGGCGGGGTCGAGGTTCACTCCATAGTCGCCGCCAGTCTGGGAATACTGGGTGCCGTCGGTAGGAGCGCCATCGCCGAGATGCACCCAGCCGAGATTGCCCGCATAGACATAACCGGAAGCGAAGTAATCCGTGACCTGCGGTGCCGCGCATTCCGCGCCGCTGCCCCACTTGGCGTTGAGCCAGCCGACATTGCCGCCGTAAATCCACGCGCCACTGAAGATCGAAAACGAGGGGAAGGAGGAGCGCTTGCGGAAATACAGACTCGTGTCTCCATCCGCTGGTGTCGTGTCATGATCGTGCTGAAAAGTCACGCATGGCCTGCCATCGGGGCCGACCGCGATGTCGGGAAAGGCCATGCCATGCGTGCCGCCGATGTCGGTCACGATCTCGTAGCTGCTCTGGATACGGCGACCGCAACTGCTGATCCAGGTCACTGCCACGTCGTTGAGTCCGGGACCGTAGGCAGCCTTCCACATGAGCCAGACCACCTTGCGCGACGCATCGTAGGCCATCTTGGCGAATTCAAAATTCATCGTGCTAGAGGCGATCTCCAAAAAGCCGGACGCACCCGCCTGATTCTGCCAGGTCAGGCCATCATCGCGGGAGTGGCCGATGTTCATCCGGTAGTCCGGCACGCCAAAGGTATCCTTTTCATTCGTATGCCAGCCGAGGTGGAAGACGCCCTGGTCATCCACGAGAAGGTAGGGATCCCACTGCTGGCCCGTACCGCCTGCCGCAGAAAAGACGGCTCCCCAGCTTGCGCCGCCGTCGTGGCTGACGATCATGCGCACGTCCCAGTCATCGGAGCTCACCTCCTCACGCCAGGTGAAAGCGATGGTGTCACCACTGACGGCACTGAGGTCTGCATTGGCGAAAGCAGCGGAGAGCGCGTCCGTGGTGGTGAACTGCCAGGCTGCCTCAAAGCTGCCACTGGAGGCCGCACGACGTCTGTAAAAGACTTCGGATACCGAGGCTGGGCGCGTGGAAGCGCTCCGCGACCAATGGGGGTCCACCGGAGTTCCTTCATGCCAGATCACATGCGTGCGGTCCTGGCGGTCCACGGTGACATGGTAGTAGCCGTAACCTCCGGTCAGAGGGTTCGAGGCGACCACCGCGCTGTCGAGCCATGCACCGCTGCCTGTGTCCTGACGCGCATAATAAAGCTGTCTCACGGGTGAGCCGCTGCTGGTGTCGATGCCGCTCCAGACCAGGTGCAGATCATCGTCTGGCCCCAGCGCCGTGCTGGGATGCCCCTGGCCGAGCGGAGCGGTGCCCAGCGGATTTAAAAGCACTGGGCTGCTCCAGGTGGTGCCACCATCATTGGAGGTGGTCTGGTATAGCACGTTGCCGCCTGTGCCCGTGAATTCAGAATAAGTGCAGATGGTGCGGCCGGAGCTGGTGACGACGAGATTGTTCTGCACGCCGCCGCCCGCGCCTGCGCCGAGAGCCTTGGGCAGCGTGGTCTCCACCGGCCAGTCCGCATCGGCGGCGGCGAAGGCTGGGTGGGTGATGAGGAGAATACACAGGGCGGAGAGAAACGAGTTCATGCCCGGTGATGCACGGACTCGCGGAGATCGTTACAGGTGCTGTGAAATTATTTTCGGAGCGCGGGTTTTTCAGTCCTCCGATGGGTTAAGTTGGAGAGGCAGCTCTTCGGTTCTTTCCTCACAACTGATGCTGCACGCGGCGTCCGAACCAGCCTTTGAGCCACTGGCTGAGGGGCTGGCGCAGGTCTTCGACCTTTAAAAGACGGCTGCGGGACTTGTCCCTGGCATGCATGGCGAGCTGGTCACGGGCGAAGTCGGGGCTGAGCACGAGGACGTTGTTTTCGTCGTTAATGAAGAAGCTGCGCTGGTCGATGTTGCCGCTGCCGATGATACTGAGGTGGTCGTCGATGACGACAAGCTTGCCGTGCATCATGCAGGCTTCGTATTCACGGACTTCGATGCCTGCTTCGATAAATCGGCGGAGCAGTGGGGCGGTGGTGCAGGAGCACATAGGCATGTCGGTATGCTGGCCAGGGACGAGAAGCTCAATGTGGACGCCGCGCTGCCGTGCCTGGAAGAGGGCGTCGATGATAGGGCGGTTCGGGATGAAGTAGGCGTGAGAGATGACGATGCTCTTTCTGGCGGCGCGGAGGGCGAGGAGGAAGGTGCTGCCGATGGTGTCAGGTCCATTTTTCGGCGCGCCGAGGATGCTCTGGGCGGTAAGATCGCCGACGGCAGGCAGGGCTGGGAAGTGGTGGGTGCCGTTGACGTGCTCGCCAGCGAGTTCGTGCCAGTTGTCATTAAAGGCGTGCTGGAGCTGGGCGACGATGGGGCCGCGCAGTTCGTACATGGTGTCCCGCCAGCGGTGGGGCCCCTCGGCGTGGCCGTCCCAGGCATAAGCCAGCCCGGCTCCGCCGACGAAGCCGGTCTTTCCATCGGCGACGAGGATGCGGCGGTGGGTGCGGTGGTTGTAGTTGAGGGGATTGTGCAGCTTCCAGGGGCTGTAAAAGCGGAGTTCGATGCCAGCGGTACGCAGGGCGGCGATGTGAGCTTTGCCATAGGTGTTGCAGCCGTAATGATCGAGGATGACGCGGACCTGGACGCCTGCTTTGGCCCGCTCGATGAACGCTTCGGTGAAATCGGCGACGGGCTGGCTATCCACGGCAACGAAATTTTCCCAGGTGAGGGTGTGCCGGGCGCTACGGATGGCGCTGAGCATGACGGGGATAAAGCTGCCGCCATTCGGCAGGGTGCGGACGCTGTTGCCGGAGGTCCAGTTCTGACCGGTGAGGCGGGTGACCTCGGCGGCAAAGGCCGGTGTGGTGACGGCTGGGGGTTCGGCGGGGACTTTTTGCAGCCGACCGGTGGCGCATGAAGTGAGCAAGACTCCAAGAAGGAGTGATGTCAGGCGCAGTGTCACGGCATGGGGAACTTCATCTTCTTCCACCAGGCTTCGAGTTCATCAGCCCCAAAGTCGGCAAGGATGTGGTCATCGACGTCGATGCTGGGCGCTTTGGTCTGCTTGGTGAGAGCGAGCATCTCGGCACGCGCCGCAGGGTCGTGGATGACATCGAGAGTCACATAAGTGATGCCATGGGAGGTGAGCCAGTCGATGGCTTCATGACACCAGGGGCAGCCGGGTTTGATGAAAAGTCGGATTTGCATGGGGCAGGGGAAAGATCCGGCGTAGTCGGGCATCTTTCTGACGACGTCAATTGGAGGGTGTGTCAAACGGAGATTTGCGCACGAGTTTGTGCTTTGCCCTTGTACCCAGCGTGATACAGTCCCGGCCCTTTTATCCGAAAAAAGGGACTCAACCAACCTGCCGCCATGATTTCTGGAGCTTCTTTTGAAGATGACCAAGGGCGGCAGCGTGCCCGGATTTCTTGACCCATGATCGTTCTCGGACTGAATGCCTACCACGGTGACTCTGCCGCCGCCTTGGTGAAAGATGGAAAGCTCATCGCAGCGGCGGAGGAGGAGCGCTTTCGCCGGATCAAACATTGGTCTGGAATGCCAACGGAGGCCATCCGCTGGTGTTTGGAGGACGCGGGGCTGAAGCTGAGTGATGTGGATCATGTGGCGATCAACCGGAACCCGAAGGTGAACAACCTCCGCCGCGTACTGTATGTGCTGCGCAAAAGGCCGAGTCTCGGACTCATAATGAAGCGCCTCGGGAATATCCGCCGTGCGGCCAGCTTCGAGGATCAACTGCAAAGCGCGATGCCGGGACAGACGCTGCGTGCGCAGGTGCATCGTGTGGAGCACCACCTCGCGCATCTGGCATCTGCTTATCTGGTGTCGGACTTTGACGAAGCGGTGTGTCTCTCGGTGGATGGCTTCGGCGACTTCGCCAGCAGCGCCTGGGGCATGGGGCGTGGGGATCAGATCGACATCGATGGTCGCGTGTACTTTCCGCACTCGCTCGGCATCTTTTACACGGTGATCACTCAGTTCCTCGGCTTCCCTTATTATGGCGATGAATACAAGGTCATGGGCCTAGCTCCGTATGGCGAGCCGAAGTATCTGCCACAGATGCGCCAGATCGTGCAGATCCAGTCTGACGGCACCTACCGGCTGAATTTGAAATACTTCCGCCATCACAGCGACGACGTTCACTACACCTGGGACGACTGCTGCCCCGAGGTCGGAACGCTGTATCGCAAAGAAGCGATGGAGGAACTCTTCGGCCCTGAGCGTGCGAAAGGCGAAGCCCTGGAGCAGAAGCACATGGACATGGCCCGCAGTGCGCAGGCGATGTATGAAGAGGCGTTCTTTGCCATGCTGAATGCGCTGCACAAGCGCTACGGCTGCACGAACCTCGCCCTCTCCGGCGGCTGCGGCATGAACTCGGTGGCGAACGGCAAGGTGTATCTGAACTCGCCGTTCAAGCGCATGTATCTGCCCGCATCTGCTGGCGATGCGGGCGGTGCCATTGGTTCGGCGTTTGTCGTGGCGAAGCAGATCGAGAAAACGCCGCGCTTCGTCATGGACCACGCTTATGTCGGCCCGCAGTCTAACGATGCGGAGATCCAGGCTCTGCTCGAAGCACGTGCTGCCGACATCCAGGCCGAGGGCTGCACGGTGCGGCGATTCAATGATGAAGGTGAGCTTTGTCAAACCACCGCCGCGGCGATCACGGAAGGCAAGGTGATCGGCTGGTTCCAGGGTCGCCTAGAATGGGGCCCACGCGCGCTGGGCAACCGCAGCATTCTCGGTGATCCGCGCCGCGCGGATATGAAGGACATTCTGAATTTGAAGATTAAACGCCGCGAATCTTTCCGCCCCTTCGCCCCAAGCATCCTCCGTGAAGATGTGAGCGAGTGGTTCGAGCAGGATGATGACGTGCCCTTCATGATGGAGGTCTTCCAAGTGCGGCAGGAAAAGCGTGCGCTCGTGCCCGCCACGACTCACGCGGATGGTTCCGGGCGCCTGCAAACCGTTCACAAGGAGACAAATCCTCGTTATCACCGCCTCATCAGCGCCTACAAGGCCCTCACCGGTGTGTCGTTGGTTCTGAATACAAGCTTCAACGAAAACGAGCCCGTTGTCTGCCGACCTCAGGAAGCGCTGGATTGCTTCCTGCGCACGAAGATGGACGTGCTGGTGCTCAACGACTGGATGATCAAACGCTAAACCGATATGAAAGGCATCGTTCTCGCTGGCGGAGCCGGTTCGCGGCTGTATCCGCTGACCCAGGTGGCCAGCAAGCAGCTCCAGCCGGTCTATGACAAACCGATGGTTTACTACCCGCTCACGGTGCTGATCGCTTCAGGCATCCGTGAGTTCTGTCTGATTTCGACACCACATGACCTGCCGCGCTTCAGGCAGCTTTTGGGCGATGGCACGCAGTGGGGAATCACGATCGACTATCGAGAGCAGGAGAAGCCCGCTGGCATCGCCCAGGCATTCCTGATCGCCGATGATTTCATTGGTGAGGATCAGGTTACGCTCATCCTCGGTGACAACATCTTCTTCGGCGGCGATGCCTTCCCGCGTGCTATCGGTGAGTTTCAAAGTGGTGCCGCAGTCTTCGCCTACCACGTTACGTATCCTGAGCGCTATGGTGTGGTCGAGTTTGATCGCGAAGGCCACGCCATCTCGTTGGAGGAGAAACCGAAGCATCCTCGCAGCAACTTCGCCGTGCCCGGTGTTTATATCTACGACAACAGCGTGGTGCAGATCGCCCGTGACTTAAAGCCATCCGCGCGAGGTGAACTGGAGATCACGGATGTAAACAAGGAATACCTTCGCCAGGGTAAATTGCGCGTCGTGCGCATGAGCCGCGGCACGGCCTGGCTGGATGCGGGCACGAGCAGCAGTCTTTACGATGCTTCCGCGTATGTGCAGACCATCGAGAAACGTCAGGGGATGAAACTCGGCTGTCCCGAGGAGGCTGCACTGCGGCGCGGCTTCCTCAGTTTGGAACAGTTCGAGCGGCTCATTTCGCAAATGCCAAAATGTGAGTATCGCGATTACCTGACGAGCCTTGCTGGTGAAGTCCGTCGTGTTGGTCTCAGCGCCGCTTGATTCAAAGCATGAACCTTCTCATCACAGGTGGTGCCGGCTTTATCGGGTCGAACCTCGTCCGGTTCGTGGCAAAGCTGCCCGAGTTGCGAAAGATCGTCAACCTCGACTGCCTGACCTATGCCGGGCATCTCGAAAACCTCGCTGGCGTGGAGCATCCTGGTTACGTTTTCGAGAAGACCGACCTGCGTGATAAAGACGCCGTTATTCGTGTGATGAAACAGCATGACATCACCCACGTCATGCACCTCGCCGCTGAATCGCATGTGGACCGCTCCATCACCGGTCCTGGCGATTTCATTCAAACCAACATCGTCGGCACCTTTCATCTGCTCGAAGCCTGTCGTGATCACTGGCAGGGCAGGGCCGGGGTGAGATTTCACCATGTGAGCACCGACGAAGTCTATGGCTCGCTTGGCGAAACTGGGCTCTTCACGGAAACGACACCCTACGCGCCAAACTCACCGTACTCGGCCAGCAAAGCCTCCAGCGATATGCTGGTGCGGGCCTACCACCACACCTACGGCCTGCCGACCGTCATCACGAACTGCTCGAACAACTACGGCCCCTATCAGTTCCCCGAGAAGCTCATTCCGGTGGTCATCCAGAGCATCCTCTCACGCAAAGCGATCCCTGTTTATGGCGATGGCATGAACGTGCGCGACTGGCTCTACGTCGGCGATCACGTGGAGGCTCTCTGGCTCGTGCTGAACCAAGGTCGCGCTGGTGAAACGTACAACATTGGCGGCCTCAATGAGAAGGCGAATCTCCATCTCGTGCAGCTCATGTGTGATCTCGTGGACGAGATGAAGCCGGAACTCGGAGGTGGTTCTCGCTCGCTGATCAGCTTTGTCAAAGACCGTCCCGGCCATGACCGCCGCTACGCCATTGATGCCTCGAAGATCGAGCGAGAGCTCGGCTGGCAGCCCGCCCACACCTTTGAGTCGGGCATTCGCGAAACCGTCGCGTGGTACCTCAACAACATCGCCTGGGCGGAAGCAGTCACAGGCAAGATCATCTCATGAGTAAACTCGTCATCGAAGCCGGTTGCTCCTCAAAGCAGTACTGGGCAGACCTCTGGCGCTATCGGGAGCTGTTCGGCTTCCTGGCCTGGCGCGACATCCTCGTTCGTTACAAGCAGACCGTCATTGGTGTCGCCTGGGCGGTGATCCGGCCCCTGCTCACGATCGTGATCGGTGCCGGCATCTTCGGCACCGTGGCGAAGCTTCCCAGTGATGGCGTGCCCTATGCCATCATGGTGTGCGCTGGTACGCTGCCGTGGTTTTTCTTCTCCAGTGCGTTGAGTGAATCAGCGGGCAGTCTCGTGGGCAACTCAAACCTCATCTCCAAGGTCTATTTCCCGCGCATGATCCTGCCTGCAAGTGCGGTGGTGGTGGCCTTCGTGGATTTCGCCATCTCGATGATCATCCTAGCGGGTTTGATGATCTGGTACGGCATGATGCCGACCTGGCGGCTGTGCCTGCTGCCACTCTTCACGGCGCTGGCTTTTGTGACTGCCATGGGCCCTGGGCTGCTCTTCACAGCATTGAATGTGAAGTATCGCGACTTCCGCTACATCATCCCCTTTGTGGTGCAGTTCGGGCAGTTCGTCTCGCCCGTGTTTTACAGCACCTCGGTGATTCAGGAACGCTTTGGCGACACCGGTCGCATCATTGTTTCCATCAATCCCATCGTCGGAGTGATCGATGGCTTCCGCTGGGCCATCCTCGGCACCACGGAGATGCACTGGGGAAGCTTCGCCATCTCCTCCGTACTGAGTCTTGTTTTCCTGGTGGTTGGCATCAAATACTTCCGCCATACCGAGCGCACGTTTGCCGACGTGATCTGATGTCATGCCGCCGCTGCGCACCTTGTTTCATCCGACCTACCCATGGCGGTTTTTGAAATCACGAGCTCTACGCTGCTGGCTGCGCTGTTATCCGAATCAACGTGGTGCCAGCCTGTTTCCTCCCGGCCATTTTTACTCGCCTCTCCTGGATTTGGCGGGCGTGAAACCCAGTGCTGAATCTCTGCCGCATGATGATGAGAAATGTTGGGAGCATGTGGAACTTCTCCCCGATGAACAGCGGGCGCTTTATGTGGAGCTGCTCGCCCAGAAACCGCGACTTTCATTCCCGGAGCATGAGCAGCAGGGCTGGCGCTATCACTGGGACAATGACTGGTTTCCTCTGGCCGATGCGTTTCTGCTCAGTGGTCTCATGCGCCGTGAGAAGCCACAGAGGATCATCGAAGTGGGATCAGGCTTTTCTACCACAGTGATGCTCGACACGCTGGAGCAAGCTGGAGGCCAATGCGACATCACAAGCATCGAACCCTACCCGCAGCGACTGGAGCAATTGCTCAGCGGGCAGGACATGGGACGCATCAAGCTTCATCGTCAGTCGGTGCAAACCACGCCGATGGAAATCTTCGACACGCTGGAGGCCGGAGATTTCCTCTTCATCGACTCATCTCATGTGGCGAAAGCGGGCAGCGATGTGGCCTTCCTCTTTCTGAGAGTCATCCCCCGCCTGAAGCCCGGTGTCTGGGTGCATGTGCATGACATGTTTTACCCCGGCTCCTATCCCATGGCCTGGTTTCAGGAAGGGCGCGCATGGAACGAATCACTCTTTCTGCGCGCGCTTCTGATCGGCAATCCAGGTTTGAAGGTTCGTGCCTTCAATCAGTATGCAGCCGCTCAGTTTCCCGGGCTGTTTACAGATTCATTGCCAGCCTTGCTTGCCAATGCTGGCGGCAGTTTTTGGATGCAACGTGCATGAGGCCGCTACTCGCCTGGTCCCAGGATGACATTCTCGCAAACCGTTCCGGTTATCATGTGCTCGCCGATTATCTTGATGCTGAAATGGTGTGTGCGGATCGACAGGAAGCAGTCGGCGGACTTCCGAGACTGTGGTCCCGAGTCCGTCGCAGATTCAGCTTTTCACGCTGGTGTACCACCGGCTCGTTCGCGGTGGAAAAGGTTGTCCGTCAGCGCCTCGCGGTGCGGGCCGGCCGGCTTGTGCATTTTCTCTGGTGTGATCGCGACCTCGCCTTCCTCGATCTTCGCGCTTCGCGGGGTCTGCGCCTCATCGGCACCTTTCACCAGTGCCCGGACGACCTGCCGCAGGTCATCCGCAGACCATCTTCGCTGCGTCACTTCGCAGCCATCCTGCTCATGAGCGAGACACAGCGTGCGTACTTTCTCCAGCACCGGGTGCCCTCGGAAAAGCTGCATGTCGTGCGGCACGGGGTGGATGTGGATCACTTCATGCCCGCCAGCCTTGATGCGCCTGAAGAGTTCATGGTGCTGGCTGTTGGCGGCACGCGACGGGATTATGCGCAGATGCGTGCCGTTGCTGAATGCTTCGTGGATCAAAGCCGGATTCGTTTCGTCTTCGTCGGACCGGGGGACAAGGGGCATCACTTCGCCGGGCTCGGGAATGTCAGCTACCGCATTCGAGTGAGTGATGCCGAACTCCTGGATCTCAGCCGACGTGCGTCGTGCTTTCTTCATCTGCCGGAGAATGCCACAGCGAATAACGCGCTGCTTGAAGCCATGGCCTGCGGGGCTCCTGTGATAAGCCAGCGGGTAGGCGGAGTGCCGGAGTATGTGACGGATGAGTGCGCCACGCTCAGCGCGGCTGGCGATGTGGCCGCGACGGTCAAAGCCATCCGTAATCTGGCAGCAAGCCCCTCATGCCAGCAGGAGATGAGGCACGCGGCGCGGGCTCATGCGCTGAAGCATGACTGGCGGATCATTGCGCAGGAGACGGCGGAGATTTACCGGCAGGCGGCATGACCCATGCGCATTCTGATGGCCATGAACAGTCTCGCCATGGGCGGAGCGGAGAAGTTTTTCACGAATCTGGTCACGGCCCTGCACGAACGCCATGAGGTCACCTGCTACATCCCTGCGCTGCGCTGTTCCGACCCAGCCATGCGCGCAAGGCTTCCTCAGCAGGTGCGTGTCGAGTCCATCCCCGCTTTCACCCCGCTGGCCTACCGGGTTTTCTACAAGCTCACCCTCATGATTCAGAAGCGCTTCCCAGCCTTTGATCCTGAAATGGCCATGCATGTCAGCAGGCTGAATGCCCTGCATCGCCTGCACTCATTTGACGTGGCAAACGCGCATCTCATGCCCGCCGCCCGCCAGATCTGCACCGCCTTCGAGCACTCGCGGCTTCTGCTCACGAAGTCCGATCATGGTGACACGCGTCATCCTGATCCAGTGGCGGATGCGGTGGTCTTCCGCAGGCTCGATGCCCTGATCTGCCCGGCAGAGGCAAATGCACGAGTTGCCGGCACGCTCGGATTCCATCCGCACTGCCGCATCACCACGATTCCTTATGGATACAGGGGCTCTGCGGGCGGGGATACGGCCTTGGAACTTTTTGATGGAGTCACCTTCGGCATGGTGGCGCGTGGCGTGGCTGACAAAGGCTGGCGTGAACTCATCACTGCCGCGCGTCGAGTGCGCGCTGAATCTGAACGAGCCATCCGACTCGTGCTCGTCGGTGACGGCCCCTGTCTTCAGGAATTGCGTCGCGAGATCAACGAGCCCTGGATCATCTTCGCCGGGCAGCAAAGCGAACCTGAACGCTGGGTGCGTGGCTTCGATGTCGGTCTTCTGCCCACCTGTCTGCCAGAGGAAAGTCTGCCGAACTCCATCATCGAATACCTCGCCTGTGGCAAGCCCGTGATCGCCACGGACATCGGCGGCATTCCTGAAATGATCGGGCGCGCTGGCAGGCTCGTACCGCTCGCAGCCGATGGGCGTGCGGATGTAAACCGTCTCGCTGCGGAGATGCTCGCGCTGACGCATTCCGAAACACGTTTTGCGCTGGCGCTGGGCGCGGCGGATGCATTCGCTCGTTTCAGCATGGAGCACTGCCTGGGGCAGTATGAGAACCTCTTTGCCAGTCTCCGTGAAACCAGCATGAGCAGAGGAGTGCGGACATCATGCTGAAGCGCGCCAGACATGCTCTCGCCGCCGCGCTTCATGCAGGGCGGAAGGCATGGCATGAAGTTCCTGCCGTCGCTTCGGCACATCGTGCGGAGGCACGCCCTGACATCCCTGCGGAGGACATGGCACGTCTGAGCGCCGTGGACGGCCTGACCATGACGGGTGTGGAGCGGCGCTACGCCCTCCTCCAGGCGGTGCGGCATCTCCAGCGCTGGCAGATTCCGGGCGACATCGTGGAGTGCGGCGTCTGGCGCGGAGGCAGCATGGCGCTCGTGGCGCGGGCCTTGATGGAGAATGCGGAAACCACGCGCTCCCTCTGGCTTTATGACACCTTCACCGGCATGACTCAGCCTGGAGACATGGACCGCGATCACTCGGGCACTCCGGCACGCGAGCTTCTCGCCGCCGACACAGCTCCACGCGCGCAGAGCGTGCTCTGGGCGGAAGCCTCTTTGGAGGACGTACGCCACACACTTTCCCAGACCGGTTATCCAGCGGAAAAGATGCTCTTCATCGCTGGGCCGGTCGAGCAGACCATCCCCGCCCATGTGCCGGAGCGGATCGCCCTGTTGAGGCTGGACACGGACTGGTATGAGAGCACGCGTCATGAACTGGCGCACCTCTATCAGCGCGTCACACCCGGCGGAGTCATCATCGTGGACGATTACGGCTGCTGGCAGGGAGCCCGCCGCGCAGTGGATGAATTTCTAGCCGCCTGTCCCGAGCCCATCCTCCTGCATCGTGTGGATGAAACGGGCCGCGTCTGGGTGAAACCCCGCCTCACTTCCGCCTGATGGACGAGACTCTTGTCCAGCATGACTACCTCCGTCAGCGACTGCATCCGCAGCCGGGGGATCAATTTTACCTCCACCTCGCGGACCTGCGTCAGGCGTTGGAGCAGCACCGCACCGATGCCCCGCTGCACATCCTCGACTACGGCTGCGGCGGCTCGCCCTACCGCAGTTTGTTTCCAAATGCAGTCCGCTATGTGCGCGCCGACCTCGCGGGCACGCCGGACATTGACCATGCTTATAGTTCAGACAGCCGCCTCCCTGAACTTGCCTCCGCCAGCTTCGACCTCGTGCTTTCCACCCAGGTGCTGGAGCATGTGGCAGACCCCGCCGCCTATCTGGCCGAGGCGCTTCGGCTTCTGCGTCCGGGTGGGAAGCTCCTCCTTTCCACTCACGGTACTTTCCCGGATCATGGCTGCCCTCACGATTACTGGCGTTGGACGGCGGACGGCCTCGCGCTGACGCTGAAGCAGGCCGGGTTCACCGAGGTCGCCGTCACGCGACTCACTTGCGGCAGGCGTGCCGTGGCCTTCATGCTGACACAGATGCTGACCACGCCTTCATCTGCATCCAGTGGACTCGCCAGCTTCAGCCTGCGGGTGCTTTCGTTTTTGGTTCGCCGTCATCTCGCCGCCTGGGACGGACTACTGGACCATCTGACCCAGCAGGACTCCGTGCGGCGCGACCACCAGCCCATGCCCATTGACCACAGCATCGGAATTCTCGCCGTGGCGCAGCGTCCTGCCATCTGATCCGCACCGCACACAGCATGTCAGAGCCCGTCATCACCGCCACTGGATTGGGAAAGGCCTACCGCCTTGGCTCCGCCTCTGTCGGCTACTCGCGACTGAGCGAGACGGTCATGAACTGCTTCAGGAAAAGCCGCTCGAAGGCTGGAGAAGAGTCATTCTGGGCACTTCGGGATCTTTCGTTCGAGGTCCGGCAGGGCGAGACGCTCGGCATCATTGGCAGGAATGGCGCTGGCAAAAGCACCCTGCTGAAGCTCCTCTCCCGCATCACCCAGCCCACCACGGGGCGGCTCGTGCTCAATGGGCGTGTGGCTTCACTTCTGGAGGTCGGGACTGGCTTTCACCCGGAGCTCACCGGCCGAGAAAACATCTACCTGAATGGTGCCATCCTCGGCATGACCCGCGCTGAAATCCGCGCCCGCTTTGATGAAATCGTCGCCTTTGCCGATGTGGATGCCTTTCTCGATACACCCGTGAAGCGCTACTCCTCCGGCATGAGCGTCCGGCTCGCCTTCGCCGTCGCTGCTCATCTGGAGCCAGAGATCCTCATCATTGATGAAGTGCTCGCGGTCGGGGATGCGCAGTTTCAAAAGCGCTGCCTCGGTCGCATCGAAAATGTCGTCACTGAAGGGCGCACCGTCATCCTCGTCAGTCATCAGATGGACATCGTGCGGCGGCTCGCCTCCACCGTCATGCTGCTCGACCAGGGGCGCCTCGTCGCCTCAGGTTCGACAGGCGATGTCATCACCCGCTATCTCTCTGACGCCGGACGCATGAGCGCCCAGTTCACGGACAGCACAGGCCCCGCCGTGACCAGCATCCAGATCGACAGCGAGGCGCTCACGCTCGGCGATCTCCATATCCAGGTCTTCTTCACCTCGCCCCATCCCATCTCCAGGCCGGAGATCGGCATCGTCTTCTACACCCTGGGTGGTGCGCCCATTTTCGGGTCAAACACGCTCATGCATCCCGCACCCACGCCGCTCACCGCCAGTCGCTCGGGCAGCGTCACCTTTGTGCTTCGTCAGGCTCCGTTGCTCACCGGAGAGTACACCCTCTCCGTCTGGCTGAATGATGGCATCGTTCCCCTTCAGCATCGGGCACATGCTCTCGCCTTCACCTTTCAGGACCCGCAGCCCAACGCCAGCCCGCTGGATGCCAGCATCGTCGGCCCCTGTAAAATCCAGCCCACATGGACCTTCGGCACGGAGGCATCCACCCCATCATGACCGCCTTCTCTCAACTCTGCGGGAGCCTCCTGCGCAAACTCTGCCCCGCCTTCCTGCGTCGGCTCATGGATGATGAATTCGTCCACCGCACGGGCAACTACGGGAATCTCACCTGGCTCGGCAATCCCATCTGGCAGAACATCGCCGACCTCTGGATCATCCAGGAGGTCATCTCCAGCGTCCGTCCTTCTCTCCTCATCGAGACCGGCACGAACCGCGGCGGCTCATCGCTCTTTTACGCCCACCTGATGGACCTCATGAACCACGGTTCCATTATCACCGTCGATGTCGAAAAGCTCCACGACCACAGCCATCCACGGATCAAGTATCTCATCGGCAGTTCCACCTCCGAAGAGATTCTCACCCAGGTCCGTGCCGCCGTGGCCTCCGCCTCCGGCCCCGTGCTCGTCATTCTCGACAGCGACCATTCCGAGGCCCACGTCGCGGGTGAACTCGCCCATTATCATACCTTCGTTACGCCGGGCAGTTACCTCCATGTCCAGGACGGCGTCATCGACACACTGCCACGCTTCGCCGCTGCCCGCCCCGGGCCGCTGCCCGCGATCCAGAGCTTCCTCGCCGAGCACCCCGAGTTCCAGGTGGACACCGCCCGATGTGAAAAATTCCCCATTACTCATCACCCACTCGGCTGGTTGAGGAGGAGCAACGGATGAATCTCGACACGGTCATCATCAGCACCCTGAACGCACCTTCACTGTCCCCCACCGCCCAAATCGAGATCGTCAGGTACATCGCGGTAATCATGAACTGAAGCCACCCCACCATGTCAGCATCACCACCATCCAGCGAAGCCGCAGGCTCCTACCGCAGCATCCTGGCTGCGACTTCGATGATTGGCGGAGCGTCCGCTATCAACATGATCGTGGGTCTTATTCGAGCCAAAGTTGTGGCTGTGTTGCTTGGCAACGCGGGTATGGGAGTCATGGGGATGTATTTGTCCATCTCAGGGTTGGCGACTTCACTGGCTTCCTGTGGGCTGAATTTCAGCGGGGTGCGTGAGCTGGCTGAAGCACGCGGCAGGGGGGATGAGCAGTGGTTGAAGCAGACGCGGTTCACCCTCTGGTGTCTCTCATGGTGGCTGGGCGTGGCAGGCACGGTGGTACTTGCCGCCTCTGCCTGGGCGGTTTCCATGAGTTCATTTGGCAATGCCGACCACACGCTGCCACTGGCTGTTCTTTCATTGACAGTGGTTGCTAACCTTCTCGCCAACTACTATGTCGCCAACGTTCAAGCAGCCGGTCATATGGCAAAGGTTGCCACCTACAATGTTATCAGCGCTGTGGCTGGGGCATTGGTGGCCATCCTCTGTTTCTACCTTTGGGGGCGTGACGGGATCATGCCCGCATTGACCGCCGGAGCCGCCGTTCAGGCGTTGGTTGCGTGGTGGCTTGCTCGGGATAAAAATGAGCAGGCATCTGACACAGTCACACACTTTGACCGTAAAATAGCTCATCGGCTCTTGAAAGTCGGCGCAACGGTGATGGGAGTCGGCCTGCTGGCCAGTTTCACTGCGGTGCTTGTGCGGACGCTCGTCATCAGGGCTGAAGGGGAAAGCGGTGCCGGACTGTTTCAGGCTGCCTTCGGCCTCTCGGGCATGTGCGCCACATACATCCTAGGTGCCATGGGCACAGATTTGCTGCCACGCCTCAGCAGTGCCGCCAGTGATCATGCGTTGATGACCAGACTCATCAATGACCAGACAAAAGTCGGGATGCTGCTTGGCCTGCCCGGGGTTGTTATCACGATGGTGGCTGCACCACTGGCTGTGCCGCTGTTATATTCGAAGGAGTTCATGCCTGCCGTTCCACTTCTGCAATTAATGGCGATTTCAGTGTTGGGACGCATACTTACATTCCCGCTTAGCTTTGCGTTGATCGCAAAAGGTGCCAGCAGGCAGATGTTGGTTAGCGAAATCAGCGTGAACAGCCTGCATGTAGGGTTGCTGTATCTGCTTTTGCCGCGCCTTGGCCTGCTGGCAACTGGGTATGCCAGCATAGCGATCTACATAGCCTGCACATTGATACTGCTGAAATTCACCCGGACTGAAATTGGGTTTGCCTGGAGGCCTGATGTCGTGCGTCTTCTGGTTGTCTCACTGCTGGCAATCACTGTGACACTTGGGTGTGTCTGGTGTTTTACCGGCGTTACAGCCCTGAGCCTCGGGGCGGCTGTGGCGGGTGTCACTTGCTGGTTGAGTTTCAAAACACTGGCTGCCTCGGCGGACATTACCATGAGCGGCGCAGCAGATCGTTTGAGACGCTTGTTCATCCCGCGAAAAGCGGCAAAAAAGATCGCGGTGCTTGAAGAGCCGTGATGAAGTCACCGAACGGAAGTTCCTCCAATTAGTCCATGACATTACGACAACGCATCAAATTCGCCCTGCATTCCTTTTTGGGCGCGAACGGGCTTACGCCTCGAGTATGCGCGGGCTGGCTTTTTCTAACTGCCAGTGAGCTGGCAGACTGACCACTAATTCCATGGCGACCACCTTCCATTTTGAGTTGTTGAAGCGGATCACGAGCGATCTCGCCGAGTACCGGGTAAACAATGTCGATCCGCTTCGCTTCCCCCCCGTGGGCGAGTCGTTCCTCCACAAGTTGTCCAACAATGCATCGATATTCATCCACGACGCTCTGGCAAAGCTGGGTTGGCGGCGTGATAATCACTATCACAAGGCGCTGATGATGAATAATCTGGCCGAACTCGAGCCTCATCTGGCTGGTTTGGAATGGCTTTATCATAGGCTCGCGGATGATGTTTCCAGACGCACACTGGTCGAAGTAATGGCCTATCGTGTGCTCAGCCGCCGTCATACTCGGCTGTCGCGCTGCAATGACCACTTCTGGCAGGGCGTGCGGGATGTCCAGGGCCGTGCTGTTGCAACACGGCGTGTAGCCACGATGGAGCTTCTCGATGGCTGGCTGGATGATTTTGATCTCACGCCGCTAGGTCAGGATATTCGCCTGCGTGCGCACAAGCTCAATGTGCTAAACACCTTCCTACTGGAGCAATATCGCTTCAACGAAGTCGGTGCGCCCATCGTGGCTGCTGATCCCGGAGATGTCGTGCTCGATGGAGGCGGCTGCTGGGGAGATACCACTCTTTATTTTGCCAATCGTGTGGGTGCGGATGGTGCCGTGCATGTCTTTGAATTCTCACCGGCTAATCTGCTGGTGATGCGGCAGAACTTGGACCGTAATGCCCTGCTCAAACCCCGCATTCATATCCATGAAGAAGCGCTGTGGAATTGCTCCGGCGAAAAGTTGTACTTCGGTGAAGCTGGCCCGGCCACGACGCTCTCCAGTGAGAGTCGCGGTAGCCTCAGCGCAAGGACGCGTCACATTGATGGCTGGGCAGCTGCTGACGGCGGCAGGCATGTGGATTACATCAAGCTGGATGTCGAGGGTGCCGAAGGCCGCGTGCTAGAGGGTGCGCGCCTCACCATCCAAACGCAGAAGCCCAAGCTCGCTGTCGCGCTGTATCACTCACTGGAGGACTTCGTGGATCTGCCTCGCCAAATAGATCAGATGTTACCCGAGTATCGGTTTCACCTCGGCCACTACACGATTCATGAGGAAGAAACGATTTTGTTTGCCACCCGCGACTGAGGCTGGGGGGGCAATTTACGTATCAACAGACATGGGTGTTTTTCGCTTATTGCTCGCACTGGCAGTCATCGCCGAGCACACCTCTGCAATTCTTGGCACTACCTTGGTGCCAGGGGCGATGGCTGTGCAGGTGTTCTTTATGATCTCGGGCTTTTATATGGCGCTGGTTCTCGATGGTCGCTACGCGCTGGATGCTAAGGGTTTGAAACTCTTTTATTCGAACCGAATGCTGCGGCTGTACCCGGCGTTCATTGCGGTGACTCTGGGAATCTGGGCTCAGTTTTTGTTGACTTGGATGATCCTGGGGCGCGTGCCCGGGAACGCCTGGATGGCAGAGTATGAAGTGATGTCGTGGCCTGTGAAGCTGGCTCTGATCGCCACGAACTGGCTGATGGTGGGCACAGATGTGTTCTCCAACATGCATTTCTCCGCAGAGCATGGGGCGGCATTTCTCTTGGCGAACGACCCGCCCATGCAGGTGCTGGATGGAATGACCTTCATGCATGGGATACGGACCATTGGGCCGGCGTGGTCCATCGGCACGGAGATCTGGTTTTACCTTCTGGTGCCTTTCCTCGTGCGACTGCGCTGGCCTTGGCTGCTTGCAGTTTTTGCGGGGTCATTGGCCTGTCGGTTGTGGATCTCGGAGGGGCTCGGCAAGTATCCGTATTTCTTTTTCCCGGCGCAGTTGATGTTCTTCGTGGCGGGAATGTGGGCGCATCAGATTTATCGGCGTTGGGTGGCTCCGGCGCAGACTCGCCCGTGGCAGCGCTACGTTGTGCTGGCGAATTGGGCGCTGGTGCTGGCGTATCCCTTCTGCCTTTCATGGCTGCCTTCTGGGGGGGTGTATGTTTGGGTGGGGCTCTCCCTGCCATTTATGTTTGGAGTGACCAAGGATCTGACCTGGGACCGCTTCATCGGTGATCTGTCGTATCCAGTTTATCTGGTGCATCTGTGGGTGCATTCGATCATCGAGCGGTTCGCGGGCGTCAGTGGGACACTCGTCGCTGTGGCTTCTGTGCTGCTGGCGCTCGGCATCATGCTGGTCATCGAGAAGCCTGTGGAGAAATTCCGCCGTCGTCGGGTGGCGGCTGCTAACCTGCCGAAAGCCGTGATGGCCTGATCTCCGTGAAAAAAGTCTGTTTATGAACATCAATATCGTCAAACCCTTCATGCCCGATCTCAGCGAGATCGCGGATGACTTCGCCAAGTGTCTGAGCAGTGGGCTCGTGACCAATAACTCACCGCATGTGCGGATGTTTGAGGACAAGCTGCAGGAGTTTTATGGCTGCCCGATCAAGCCCAGCGTGAACTGCAATGGCGAGATGGCGCTCTATCATCTGATCCAAGCCTGGAAGCACAAGATGGGCGTGGGGCCGCATGAGTCCTTCGAGGTGCTGGTGCCGTCCTTCACCTTCTCCGGCACGATCAATGCGCTGGTGACGAACAACCTGCGGCCTGTCTTCTGCGATGTGGACGAGACGATGGTGCTCGACATCGAGAAAGCGCTCGTGGACTCGCCCGATGTGCGGATGATCCTGCCGGTGGGAGCCTACGGAAACATCGTCAACCTGGAGCGGCTTCAGCAGATTTCCCGCGAGAAGAATCTGACCGTCATCCTCGACAATGCGCCTGCCTTTGGCACCAGGTTCAAAGGCAAGCACGCCTGGGAGTATGGCTTCAGTGAGATGATCAGCTTCCACGCCACGAAGATTTTTAATTCGATGGAAGGTGGCGGAAACATCGTGAACGATCCTGAGATCGACGACCTGCTGCGGCGCCTGCGTGACTTCGGCCAGTATGAAAAGGTGCGGGGTGATGTGGATGTGCCGGGGCTGAACTCGAAGATGACCGAGGTCTGTGCGCTCGTGGGGCTGCGGAATCTCGCCAAGGCGGACTTCATCATCAGCAGTCGCGCGCGAAATGCGGCGCGGTATGTGGAGTTCTTCGCGGGGCTGGAGTCTCAGGGCCTGCTGAAGACGATGAAGGTGCTGCCTGAGGTGGACTGCCCGTACCTCTACTTCCCAATCATCCTGAACGAAGAGGCGACGGTCTTTGTGAACTACATGCAGGCGAAGGGCATCGCTGTCCGCCGCTACTACACGGCCAATCACGGGCTGAAGTTTTACCAAGGGCGCTACCGCGAGCAGGATCTGAGCTTCACGAACGCCATCAAGGACAACCTCGTCTCCCTGCCGCTGCACACGGTGATGAGCGACGAGGAGTTGGAGTATCTTTTCTCGACGGTTCAGGCTTGGTATAGTCAGCGCTAAATAACCATTAATTTTGATTTCACGCTTTTATGAACATCCTCGTCACCGGCGGAGCCGGCTATCTCGGTTCGGTTTTGATTCCCAAACTCCTCGTGCGTGGGCACAAGGTGCGCTCATTGGACATCGGCTATTTCGGTGTGGAGCACATCCGCGCGATGCGGCCTGCGGTGGAGATCGTGCGCGATGACATCCGCGCAGTTCTGGCGGACCAAACGACGACAGAGGCTCTGCTGAAGGACATCGAGGTGGTGATCCACTTGGCAGCAATCTCGAATGACCCGAGTGCTGAGTTGAATCCACGGCTGACGGAGGAGGTGAACTTCGAGGCGACTCGTGATCTCGCCATCGCCTGCAAGGCGCGTGGCATCCGCTTCATCTTCTCATCTTCCTGCTCGGTGTATGGTGAAGCTCCTGGCGAGGTTGATGAGGATGGGCAGACGAATCCGCTTACCGCGTATGCGAAGTCGAAGGTGGACTCGGACGAGTTCCTCCTGAGCATCACGGATGCGGACTGGAGGCCTGCAATCCTGCGCAATGGCACGCTCTACGGCTTCTCGCCACGCATGAGGTTTGACCTCGTGATCAATATCTTCAGTTACTGCTCCACACTTTACAATGAGGTGCGGGTGTTTGGTGACGGGCAGCAGTGGCGGCCCTTCCTGCATGTGGCGGACTGTGCGCGGGCCTTCATCTACTTTGCTGAGAATCCGGGGCACAAACATGTGATCTGCAACATCGCTCATGAGAACTTCCGGGTGCTGGACCTGGTGGAAATCTTCCAGCGTATCAATCCTGCCTGCCAGCCTGTTTTTGTGAAACTGGATAACCCGGACCTGCGGAACTACCACGTCTCTGTGGCGCGCATGAAGGAGGAAGGCATCACGCCGACCGTCAAAGTGCAGACGGGAGCGGAGGAGATCATCGAGGCCATCGTGACGGGGCGCATCGCTGATCCTGAGGCGGTGTATTATCGGAATGCGAAGTGGCTGAAGGAGCTTTCTGAGCTGGGCACGCGGGACCATCGCAGCCTGATCGGGATGCTGGACATGATGGCCTCCGTGCGGCGCTGAGTGGGGCGGAGTTATTGCCAGAATGGAGACACCACTCATCATCATCGGAGCTGGCGGCCATGGGGCTGAGGTGGCGGCGTATGCGCTGGGCCTCGGCCTGAATCTGCTGGGTGTGCTGGATGATGGAAAGCCGCCCGGCCCATGGCACTGTACGCGGGTTCTCGGTGGGATGAGTGAGCTGCCTGGGCTGGTGCAGGAACATGGAGCGGTCAGCTACATCACGGCCTTTGGCAGCAATGCGCTGCGGCAGAAGATCGTGCATCAGGTGGAGTCTCTGGGGCTGCCTGGATTGAAAGCGATCAATCTTTCCCATGTCTCATCGTGGACGGGTGTGGATGTGGAGATCGGCGAGGGTACGCTGATGGCGCCTGGCAGTCTTGTCACGACGCGGGCGCGCATCGGCAGACACTGCATCCTGAATGTGAAGGCAAGCGTGGCACATGACTGCGTGGTGGGAGACTTCTGCAATATCAACCCTGGCGCGACTCTCTGCGGAGCGGTGGCGCTTGGCGATGGGTGCTCCATCGGCGCTGGAGCCACGGTGATCGAGAAGATCAAGATCGGCGCGGGAACCATCGTCGGCGCTGGTGCCGTGGTGATCCGTGATCTGCCGCCGGGCGTGACTGCAGTGGGGGTGCCGGCGCGGGTGATGAGGAAACATTCTTTATGAACAGCGGAGCACCAGTCTGGATCAAATCACTGGCCGTGCGCTGGCACGGGCTACTGGCCGAGGTGCCTTGGGCCGCTTCCCTCTATTTGGCGGCCCTGAGATGGATGACAAAGCGGTCATCACCGCACTTCAGAGAGCAGATCCTCAATTCTCTCGCTGAGGTCGTCTGGCCTGAAAGCGTGCTTGGGCCGCGTGAAGTGACTCTGGCTGCGGATACCAAAGTTCTGCTGCACCCTCACAATGGCGAATTTGATTTCCGAGCCCTGCTGGGCGGACCGATGAGGTATGAGCACGAGGTTTTCCAGTTTTTGGATTCCCACCTCCACCAGTATGACACGGTGATCGAGATCGGTGCCAATGTGGGCATCTTCACCCTCTTCTTGTCGAAAAAGCTTCAGGACAAAGGCGGGCGTGTGTTTGCCTTTGAGCCGTCCCAAAAAGTCTATTCACGGCTTGTGCGGAACCTGGCGGTCAACGGCGTGGCGAATGTCTCCTGTTTCGGGGTTGCCATCGGTGTGGAGACTGGATTCACCAACTTCTACGAGCCCGAGGGTCATCTCACCAACGGTTCTCTGGTTTCTGAGTTCGCGGGGTGCTTCAGCGACCAAGTCAGGGCAGTTACCGTTTTGGTGCTCAGGGCAGCTGAGGTGGCCGCGCTGGTCACGCCTGAGCAGCGGGTCCTGGTGAAGATCGATGTCGAAGGATACGAGGCTTCCGTGATCAGGGCGCTGGCACCGTTGTTCAGGAAGTCACGCCCGGATGTGCTGCTGGAGGTGCTGCCGGAGTATGAAGAGCAGATCGATGCAGCCGTGCTAGAAGCGGCTCCCGGATACCTGCGCCATGCCATCACGCCCGGAGGCATCCTGCCCCAGCAGTCGCTGCGTGCGATGGATGGCCGAGATTGCTTTCTCACCCCTTCTGAAAAAGCTGCTACTCCATGAGCGATCCCCTCGTCAGCTTCGTGATGCCCTGTTATAACTATGGGCGATACCTCCGCGATTGCCTGGATGGTATCTTGAATCAGACGCTGAAGTGCGAGATCGAGATCATCGCGGTGAATGATGCCTCCCCCGACAACATGCGTGATATTCTCCTGGAGTATTCGGCGCGTGACTCGCGGGTTCGGGTGATCGACCGGCAGGTGAACAAAGGCCACATTTTCACTGTGAACGAGGGCATCGCTGCAGCCAGGGGCAGGTATCTGGCCAGGATTGACCCGGATGACCGGCACCACCCCTGCTTTTTGGAGACGCTGGTGCCCGTGCTGGAGGCGGACACATCCATCGGTCTGGCCTACGGCAACATCAACATCATCAACGAGCACGGCATCACCACCCAGGAGCGCGCGGACACACAGCACGGCGGGCGGGATTTCACCGGCAATGAGTTCATCGAACTGCTGAAGAAAAACTTCATCTGCGCGCCGACGGTGCTGGCCCGGCGTGAGGCATGGATGCAGGCCTGGCCCGTGCCGGAGGGGCTGGCCTTCAACGACTGGTACTTCAACATCATGCTGGCCCGCCGGTGGACCTACCACTACTGCGACCGCGTGCTGGCGGACTACCGTGTCCATGGCAGCAATCATCACAGCAAAGTCAGCGCCGACGGCAGTGAGGAGCGCTCTGTGCTCCGTCTGCTTGAGATGGTCTATACCAGCACCGAGCCGGACCCCGTGATGGAGAAGGCGAAACTGGCGGCGAAGGGCGAGGTGTATGCCAGCCAGTACATTGACTTCGCGCGGAAGTACTTCGGCCACGGCCAACTCCGTGAGGCGCGGCGCTGCTTCACCGAAGCCTGGCGCGCGCGACCGGAGTCGATACTTGAAGGTGACTCGCTGCGCCTCTGGCTGGCAAGCTGGCTGCCGCCCGTGATTTACGACAAAATGAAACAGATCCTCAAACGCATCCGCCCCTAATACCCATGAGCAACTACGACGCCACCGCCTACTACGTGGACCATTACGGCAAAGCCAGCGCCGAGGACTGGGTGCGCTGGCATCAGGAGGGGGCCTGGCCCACGAAGCGCGACCTCCAGGCACCGATGGATTTTTCCATCGGAGATGGTCACGGGATCGTGTACCACATGCTGTCCAGTCTGGGGCCGCTGAACCGGGTGTTGGACATCGGATGCAGCGCCGGAAACTTCCTTCTACCGATCACCAAGCTCTGCCGTGAGGCGCACGGGGTGGACATCGCCCCCTTTCCCGGAGCGTGGGATGTGCTGCGTGATCACTATGGCATCCGCTGCCAGACCTTTGATTTTGACAAAGGCAACCTGCCCTACGCTGACGGCCACTTTTCCGCGATCACCATGATCATGGTGCTCGAGCATGTGTTCAATGTGCATCACGCCGTCGAAGAGATCGCCCGCGTGCTGGAGCCTGGAGGCGTGGCCATCGTGCAGGTGCCGAACATCGCTTATCTGAAGCGCCGTCTGGAGCTGATAATGGGCCGCATGCCGGTCACCGCGGACCACGGGGACCGTGAGTTCACGAAGTCCTGGGATGGGCAGCATCTGCATAATTTCACCCTTGGCTCGCTGAAGATGATCTTTGGCAGGTTCGGGCTCGAGATCCGCGACTGCCGCTGCTTCGGACGTCTGGCCGGGCTGCGTTCCCGCTGGCCGTCCCTGCTGGGCGCGGATCTGACAGTGGCCGCGCACAAGCCGGGTACACGCCCGACTTAAAGATCAGAGTCATTCCGCAGGCACACATCATGAACCTGATCGAATCCATCTCCACGAAAGTCCGGCATCTGCCAGGGCTGAAGCATTTAAGCCCGCTGTGGAGTCTGTTGCGTCCGCTTTATCAGAAAGTGGTCACTTTGAACGCAGGCTCTGGCGGACTCGTGCGGGTGATCAATGGCATGGACGAGGTCCGTATCCTGCCGGAGTGGCGGGCATTGCCCGAAGTCTATGAGCCGGAAGTGTGGACGCGGGTGCTGCCGGGAATCAAGCGGGGGGATTGCATCGCGGACATCGGGGCGCACTTTGGTCTCTACGCCATTGCCTTTGCCAAACGTGCCGGGGCTGGAGGCTGTGTGCTGGCCGTGGAGGCAGATCCGGTGAATGCGGAAGTGCTGCGTGCGCATGTGCGCCTGAATCAAGTGGAGGGCATCGTGCAGGTGATCGCCAAAGCGCTCTCGGATCGCGAAGGCGAGGCGGAGTGGCACAGCCAGGACATGCAGTCGGTGGCAAAGCCTGCGGAGGCTGGCAGTGCTGGACCTAAAGTGGAGATGACGACGCTAGATCGCATCAGCGAAGGTCGGCGGGTGGATGTGGTGCTGGTGGACATCGAGGGCTACGAGGAGGCCGCACTTCGAGGCGGTCGGAGTCTCCTGAGTGATCCAGCACGTCGTCCGCGGCTGATCGTGATCGAGGTGCATCCCTACAACTGGCATCTCTGCGGCAGCAGTTCGGCGAGCTTGCTGGGCTTCCTCCGCGACTGCGGCTATGCGGTGACGCATCTGAATGGCTCACCTGTCGGGGAGATCATTCAATACGGTCATGTGCTGGCTGTTCCAGCTTGAGTTGATGTTTGGTTTTCCACCGTTCGAGTGAAGCTGCTCCACGTTCCCTTTACCTGGTATCCATCGGCCTGCGGTGGCACGGAGGTGTATGTGCGGGCGTTGATGCGTGAGCTTGCCGAGTTGGGCTGGGAAAATGAGATCGCTGCTCCGGGGGAGATGGATGGGACGGAGATCGTGGATGGGGTGCCGGTGCATCGGGTGTCGATGGATTCAAAGATAACTCAGGAGATGCTTTATGGGGCGGGTGAGCCTGCGTCTGCGGTGGCCTTTTCAAAGGTGCTGGATGTGTCGAGACCGGACGTGATTCATTTTCATGCTTACAGCCCGGCGGTTTCAGTGCGCTGGCTGGAGGCTGCGAGAGTCCGTGGGATTCCCTGTGTGTACACTTATCACACTCCCACACTGGCCTGCGGGCGTGGCACGCTCATGCGCTGGGGTTCGGTGACTTGTGATGGGGTGATGACACCGCTGCGCTGTGCGGCATGCTCATTGCACGGACTGGGGGTGAGCAAGCTGATGTCATGGGGGCTGGCGGTGGCTTCCCCGGTGGCCCAGGCGCTGAGCGTGCGAGTGCCTTTCCGCATCTGGCCGCTCATGCAGCGACGCACATCGGCGGTGCATCAGTGGCTTGGCGGCATGACGCGGGTGGTAGCTCTATGCCAGTGGGGAAGGGAAGTGATGCTGCGAAATGGTGTGCCCGTGGAACGCTTGAACGTGGTGAGACATGGTCTGGCGGGTGGGGGAAGACGCGGAGACGTGGAGATGGGGAGACGCGGTGATGGGGAGATTTTGAGAGTGGCGTTTTTTGGGCGGCTGGATCAGACGAAGGGGCTGCATGTGCTGGTCGAAGCGCTTAGTTTGGTGCCGGAGTTGAAACTCGAACTGCACTGTCATCTGATCCGTGATGAAAGCGCGGAGGCGGCGATGAATCCTCTGCTGAACCAGATGAAGTTGGACTCTCGCGTGCATCTTCACCCTCCGGTCTCTTCTGACGATGTCGTGCGCACGATGTCCGGCTATGATGCGGTGGCGGTGCCCTCGATCTGGCTGGAGACTGGGCCGCTCGTGGTTTTGGAGGCCTTCGAAGCGGGTGTGCCAGTGCTTGGATCACGCTTGGGCGGCATCGCTGAATGGGTGACGCATGAGGAAAATGGACTGCTCATGCCTGCGGGTGACGCGGAAGCCTGGGCGCGCGGCCTGGAGCGCTTTTGTGCTGATGCAGAACTGCGTGACTCCCTGCGCGCCGGAGTGCGGCCGCCTCCGCGCATGTCCGCTGTGGCCGCGCGGATGTTGGAGATCTACCGCGAATCACTGACTGAAAATTCTACTCCATGCTTTTGATGAAGCTGCTTTATCTTCTGCGCCTTATCCCGGCTTTCTTGCCGGGTAAGACACGCCTTGCACGTTGGTTGATCGACCTCCTCGCACCCCAGGGGGAAGTGCGGATCGAGGCTGACGGCTTGTCTTTCCATGTGCCGTCCGCGCGCGAGCCCATCGCGTCCAGCTTGATCGCGGACGGGCGTTACGAGCCGCAGCTCTGTGAGGCGCTCGCCCATGTGCTGAACCCAGCCAGTGTGTTTTTTGACGTGGGGGCCAATGTCGGATACTTCTCGCTGCTGGCCACCTCAAAGCTGGTCCCCCAAGGTCGTGTGGCAGCTTTCGAGGCATCTCCGAAGATCTTTAGCTGTCTGGAGCGGAATGGGCGTGCTCGGGGTGCTCCGGGGCTGGCCTTGTTTCACCGGGCGGTGACGGAGCGCTCCGGGGATGAGATGACCTTCTTTGATGCCCCGGCCATCAAGTTCGGAATGGGATCACTGGCGAACCGTTTTGGCGACCAAGGATCGGTGGTGAGGTCCATCTCACTCGATGATGCTGCAGCGGAACTCGGTGTAGAGCGCGTGGATGTGATCAAGGTGGATGTCGAGGGCTTCGAACTGGGAGTCTTCCGGGGTGCACGGCGTCTCCTTGCCATGAGCCCGGCCCCGGTGGTCTTTTTTGAGTTCAATGACTGGGCGGAAAACAACGCGGTGGCGCAGCCGGGGGACGCTCAGCGGTTCCTGATGGAGCTGGGCTACCACATCCTTCCCCAGGAGGCCTGGCTGGCAGGCGAGCGCGGGTCTCATCTCGTGCAGGTGGAAGGCGGCGCTGAGCTGGTGGCTTTCAAGCCCTCCGCCACCTGAGTGTGAGATAATTTAGTGTGATTTGATGATGAAGACTGAAATCGTGCCGGTGAGCGTGGTCATCCCGGCGTACCTGAATTCGGTATCGTTGAGGAAGGCACTGCTGCGCATCTGCGGCTGTGATCCGCTGCCGCAGGAGATCTTGATTCACGCGGATGGAGGCTGGCAGCCTGATCCCGAGGTGACGGCAGATCTCGCTGTTCCCGTGCGGATACTCGGTTCGGAAGGCAACATCGGTCCAGGTGGCGGGCGGGGTGTGCTTTTCCGGGCTGCTTCCTGTGAAATCATCGCCAGCTTTGATGATGACTCCTGGCCGTTGGACGCGGATTACTTTGCGCAGGCGCTGGCGGTGATGGCGGCTTTTCCCAAGGTGGCTGCCATGTCTCCGGCGATCTATTTGCGGGAAAAGCCTGTGTTAGGGAGGATGGCGGAGGCATCCCTGGTGCGCTCGTTTGAGGGCAGCGCCTCGGTCCACCGCCGCAGCATGTATCTCCAGCTTCCCGGCTATGTGCCTGTGCCCGCCGCCTATGGAGTGGAGGAGGCGGATCTCTCGCTGCAAATCCACTCGGCGGGTTTTGAGATCCTGGCCTGTCCGTGGATGCGTGCCTGGCATGACCGGCCCAACGCGGACTACCGTCACACCCTTCTGCCGTGGATCAGAAACGAGGTGCTGCTGGCCTACCTGCGCTTTCCCCGCATCGGCCAGCCCTGGGGCTGGCTGCGCGCACTGCGCCGTGTGTGGCGTGACCGCAACCTTGCTCCCCTACCGGACCTGCTGTACGGGCTGGCACTTAGCATCCCTCACTTGGCGGCATATTCATCCTATGTGAGGCGTTACTCCCTCCTTCAGGTCTGGCGGCACCACCGTCGGCGCGACCAGCGTTTCATCCTGGAGGGTGCGGACAGCGGACATATCTCCGCGCTCGCTGCGCCGCCTCCACGACGGGTGCTTTACATTCAATACACGAATCCCGGCTCCTACCCGCCGCTGGAGCACAGCGCACGGATGTTTGCCCGTGAAGGCTGGGCGGTGGAGTTCTGCGGTCTGACCTCCAGTGGTGCGGTGAGTCTGGAGTTTGCCCCGCATCCGCGCCTGCATGTGCGGCGCATGGCCTACCAGCAGCCGGGCTTCGCTCAGAAGCTGCACTACTTGTGCTTTACCCTCTGGTGCCTGTGGCGTGTCCTGCGCTGGAGTCCGCACTGGCTCTATGCCTCCGATGCGCTTTCCACTCCCGCAGCAGAATTCATCCGCCGCCTCACCCGCTGCCGGATCCTTTACCATGAGCATGACTCTCCCACACCGGGGATGATGAAGGAGTCGCGTATTCTGAATCATGTTCTGCGAGCTCGGCTCCAAATTGGCCGCCACGCCGACATCGTGGTTCTTCCGAACGAAAATCGGCTTGAAACTTTCGTTCGGGCGTCTGGCACAAAGGGGAGCCACTTTTGCGTCTGGAACTGTCCGGGTCATGATGAGGTGCCCGCCGTGATGCCTTCACGAAGTCTGGATGGGCCGCTGAAAGTGCTCTACCACGGCTCCATCGTGCCTGATCGCTTCGGTTCTTATGTCTTGGAGGCCATCGCGGCCTGCGGTCGTGATGTCCGGGTACGCCTCATGGGGTACCTGCCCGCCGGACATCTCGACTTCGTGGAGAAGCTGAAGGCCAGGGCTCTGGAACTCGGCGTGGCGGACCGTTTTGAATATCTCGGTGCCATCCCTCATCGTGCGGACCTCATGCGGCTGGGTTCCGAATGTCATGTGGGACTTTGCATGCTGCGCATCCATGAGGGGGACATCAACATGCAGCACATGTCTGGCGCCTCGAACAAGCCCTTCGATTATCTCAGCCAGGGCATCGCCCTTATCGTCCCGCCTGACCCCGAGTGGGAGCGCCTGTATGTGGAGACCGGCTGCGCGAAGACCTGCCCGATTAATGACGTGACACATCTTGCCGAGGTCTTCCGCTGGATGGCCGATCATCGTGTCGAAGTCGCCGAGATGGGCAGGCGCGGCCATCGGCTCATTCAGGAGCGGTGGCACTACGAGAAACAGTTCGCACCCGTTCTGGCGCTCATGCATCAAATAGAGAATCAAAGTCCATCTTCATGATCTTCGGCCTCCTCAAAAAAACACTCTCCAAGGTATGGTTTCGCCCAGGCACCGCTCATCGCATTCTAACCGGGCCGATGAAGGGGATGTGGTTCAAGTGCAGTGAAAATACCGGCCTAGCCGCGCTCTACTCAGGCAATGAACAGGACAACCAGCGCGTCTATGCGGACCTCGTGCGGCCTGGGGACACAGTTGTGGACGCCGGGGCCAACTGGGGCGTTCATGCTCTTTATCTTGGGAAGCTGGTGGGGCGGGAAGGGCGTGTTCATGCCTTCGAACCGCATCCTCAAGTCGTCGAGGAACTGCGGTGGCATGTAGAGAGAAATGAACTCAAGCAAGTCACCATTCATGCCTGCGGCCTGATGGACAGGGCAGGGGAGATACCCTTTGTGCTGGGTGAAAATTCGAAGTCCAGCCACGTCATCGGCACTCACGATCAGTCGGGTGGTATCCAGGTCATTGTCCCCTGCTTCACCCTTGATGAGGTGATGGTGAGAAGTGGAGTGACCTCCCTGCGTTTGATCAAAGTGGATGTCGAGGGCGCTGAAAGCCTGCTGCTGAAGGGCGCGGAAAAGACCATCTCCAGGTTCCGGCCCCACCTTGTGGTGGAACTTCACAATCCAGAGCAGGATCTGGAGGTGGCTCGGCTGCTCACTGGTTGGAATTACAAGATTGAGCGTGTCGATGGTTCCGCCATCAGGCACCTTGACCGCTCCTGGCCAGATCCCGATGGAGTCTGGGGAACAATTCACGCCATTCCTCAGTGATGCGTCCCTTGTATTGACCTGAGAAACAATTTTTCCCAGTATCGCCTTTTCCAAATGAAAGCAGCCATTCTCTGCGGCGGACGCGGCACGCGTCTGCGCGAGGTCTCCGACCTCATCCCGAAACCCATGGTGCCCGTGGGTGACAAGCCCATCCTCTGGCACATCATGAAGACCTATGCCGCGCATGGCATCACGGACTTCGTGTTGCTGCTCGGGTATAAAGGAGGTGTCATCCGCGACTTCTTCCTGAACTTCGCGGCTCATACCACCGATGTGACCATTGATCTGAGCAAGGCGGGTCAAGATCGGCTGACCTTTCACGGTATCCCGAGCGAGCCATGGAAGGTCACGCTCGTGGATACCGGCGAGGACGCCATGACCGGTGCTCGCATACGTCGCGCGCGTCTTTATCTGGAGGATGCCGACTGCTTCTGCGCCACTTACGGTGATGGCGTGGGCAACATCGACATCACAGCGCTGCTCAAGTTTCACCGTGAGCATGGAAAGCTCGCCACGCTGACTGGTGTGCGTCCGCCGGGTCGATTTGGCGAGCTCATCGTGGACCATGGGGCGGTGCAGACCTTCAATGAGAAGCCACAGGTCTCCGGCGGCTTCATCAATGGCGGATTCTTCGTCTTCCAGCGCGAGGTTCTCGACCATGTGCTCGATGATCGTGAGGATCTGATCCTGGAACGTGAGCCGATGGAAAAGCTGGCCCAGTCCGGTGAACTCATGATGTTCCCCCATGAAGGCTTCTGGCAGCCGATGGACACGCCGCGCGAGTATTCACTCCTGAATGATCTCTGGGCCTCTGGCAAAGCTCCCTGGAAAGTGTGGTGACCGCCATGTTTGCCTCTCTCTACCAAAACAAAAAAGTCCTCGTCACAGGGCACACGGGTTTCAAAGGCTCGTGGATGAGTGAGTGGCTGCTGATGCTCGGGGCGGAAGTCACGGGCTTTAGCGATCGCGTCTTTGATCAGCCGGATCACTTCACCGGGCTCGGTTTAGAAAAACGGATGCGCCATGTGATCGGAGATGTTCGTGATCTGTCGGCATTGGAAAAAGTGATTCAGGAGACACGTCCAGACTTCGTCTTCCACCTCGCAGCTCAACCGCTGGTGCGTCTGTCCTATCGCGAGCCGGTGGAGACGATGAGCACGAACGTGATGGGTACGGTGAACCTGCTGGATGCCCTGCGCCGGGTGCAGCATCCGATGGCCTGCGTGGTGGTGACTTCTGACAAGTGCTATGAGAACCGCGAGGTGCTGCACGGCTACCATGAGTCCGACGCGCTGGGTGGGCATGACCCCTATAGCGCTAGCAAGGGCGCGGCGGAGATCGTGGCGCATTCGTATCGCAGGTCCTATTTCATGGCGGCGGATTCACTCGTGCGGATGGCAACGGCCCGCGCTGGAAACGTTATCGGTGGTGGTGACTGGGCGGAAGATCGCATCGTGCCGGACTGCGTGCGCAGTTTGATGAAGGGAGATGCCATCGCTGTGCGCAATCCCGTGGCGACTCGCCCCTGGCAGCATGTGCTGGAGCCGCTGAGCGGTTATCTCTGGCTCGGCGCACTGCTTACCGGGGCGGTGAAACTGCCGCGAGTGCCCGATGCTCTGGCGGTCAGCAACGCTTTCAATTTTGGCCCCTGGCTGGAGGCGAACCGCAGTGTGAAAGACCTCGTCACGGAGATGCTGAAGCATTGGCCCGGTGAGTGGCGTGATGCCAGCCAGTCCGGTGCTGTGCATGAGGCGGGCCTTTTGAATCTAACCATCGACAAAGCCTGGCACATGCTTGGTTGGCAGCCCGTCTGGAACTTCGCTGAAAACGTCCAGGCCACGGCGCGCTGGTATCATCAGTCCACTCAGGCCGGTCGTGAGGCGCTGGAACTCACGCGTGGCGACATCACCGCCTACATGGACTCTGCCAAAGCTGCGGGCATCACCTGGGCCACTCATTCCTAATTCATCACCCTCTTATGATCGACGGCGTCATCATCACACCCCTCCGCCAGATTCCTGACGAACGCGGCAAAATCATGCACATGCTCCGAGCGGATGCTCCGCACTTCCAGCAGTTCGGCGAGATCTACTTCTCCTGCATCTATCCCGGCGCGATCAAGGCCTGGCACATCCACAAGATCATGACGCTGAACTACGCGGTGGTGCATGGCATGATCAAATTTGTGCTGCATGATGATCGCCCCGACTCGCCGACTCGCGGTGAAACTCAGGAGATCTTCATGGGAGAGCAAAACTACTGTCTCGTGACCGTGCCTCCGATGGTCTGGAATGGCTTCAAAGGCATCGGCAATGAAATGGCCATCGTGGCAAACTGCCCGACTCATGCGCACATGAAGGACGAGATCGAGCGCATGGACCCTTTCACGGACAAGATCCCTTACAACTGGGACATCAAGCACGGGTGAGGTCTGAGCGCGGAGGGCGGGGAGCTGAGAGTATGAGCAAGCAACGGTATCTTTTGGTCGGTGGAGCGGGCTACTTTGGTGCCCGGCTGGCGGAGGCGTTGAAGGGTGAAGTGGTCGTCACTCAGCGCTCTGCTGCTCCTGAGCGGGAAGCCTGGGCTCTTGCGCATGGCATTGATATGGTGAGTTATGATTCCACTGCGGGCGGTTTGAATGTGACGGGTGAGTTTGATGCCATCGTGAATCTGGCTTCACCGGGTGCAGCGGAAGCGGCGAGAGATTCTGAAGCCTCGATGCAGCGTGCTCAGCGCGCTGCGGCGGATTGCCTCAGCCTACTGAAAACCGGACATGCCGGGCGACTGCTGCACTTCTCCACCTTCCATGTTTATGGTGCGGGAGGCAGGGCGAAGTTTGCCGAGACAGATGAACTGGCACCGAGCCATCCCTATGGCCGCAGTCACGCTCAGTGTGAGCCGTTGGTGCTGGCTCATCCAAACACGTTGGTCCTGCGCCCTAGCAACATGGTGGGGGCTCCGGCTCATGCGGCCTTGGGAGATCAGGCGAAGCTGATGTTTCTCGATCTCTGCCGTCAGGCAGCAGCGGGCGCGATCCGACTCCAAAACGATGGCTTGAGCTATCGCGACTTCCTTCCTTTTGAGGATGCTATCTCGGCGGTGAGGGTTCTCTTGAATGCTCCGCTGTCTGGCGAGCGCATTTTCAATCTGGCCTGCGGGCAGTCCACACGGCTGGATGCTGTGGCGCAGATGATCCAACGGGTGGCTGGAGCTGAAACCTTGGAGTTTGGCACAGGCACCGATGCGTTCCGCGCCCCGTTTGAAGTGGATGTCTCACGTTTGCGTGCACTGGACTGGCAGCAGCGAGCTTCGCTGGAGGAAGAGACACGCCGCATTTTGTCTTTTTACCGATGAAAGAGATCCGTCTTCTGGTCATCTCACCGCCCTGCCATCAGCCGGTGAATCGTGCGATCTATCGTGAACTGGCCACGAAGCATGGCATCAGGCTTCACCTCGTGGTGCCGAAGCGTTTGTTCGTCGGCAGCCAGTGGCGCGAGACACCGCTTGGCGAGGAGTCGCCACCGTATGAACTTTCCATGCTGGAGATCACCGGCACGCATGGCCGACTCCAGCGAATGCAGGAACTGGAGGATCTGGCGGCGCGGTGGAAGCCGACGCATGTGCTGGTGGACAATGACCCCGCCACACTGATGACACGTCAGGCGGCAAAAGCTTGTCCAGGTGCGGAAGTCTGGGCTTTGACCGCTGAAAATCTGACGCCGCGCTATCTGCGAGATTTCATGGCCGGGGTGAAGAGCCGCAGCCCTTCGCGCATGGCGGGGCCGATGCTGACCTGGCTCATGAGAAGACTCGTGCATCCGCTGGTGGATCGTGTCTTTACCCTGAGCAGCGACGGCACTCGGGTGATGGAGAAGATGGGCTGTCAGGCCACACAGATTCCGCTGGGCTTTGATCCCGTGCTGTTCTGCATCCAGCCGCCGGAAAAAGTCGCTGCGACTCGTGCCAAGCTGGGACTGAGCCAACGCACCGTGGGCTACTTTGGACGACTCACTCCTGAAAAGGGCCTGCATCTGTTGCTCGAAGCCCTGGCGCAGCTTCAGGATCTGCCCTGGTCCTTTTTGGTGGATCATTTCTCCGACTATCAGACGGACTACACCCGCGAGCTTCAGGCAAAGATCGAGACCCTCGGACTGCGGAGTCGCGTGGTGTACTTTGATGCGAAGCACGATGAAATGCCTGACTACATGAATGCAGCAGACATCGTGGTGCTGCCCTCCCTGAGCACGCCGAAGTGGAAGGAGCAATATGGTCGCGTGCTGCCGGAGGCGATGGCATGCGGCAAGGTGGTGGTGGGCAGTGACAGCGGTGCCATTCCTGAACTCGTGGCGGGACACGGGCACATCTTCCCCGAAGGCAATGTGGGGGCTCTGGCCGCCGTGCTGCGTGATCTGCTGACAAGGGCGAATTTGAAAAGCGATGGGGAGGCGGCATCGGCATATGCGCACGAGCAGCTCTCCATCAAACGGCAGGCGGAGATTTGGGCGGGGCTTTTAAAGGCATGAGCAAGCGTGTGATCCTGGTGGGCATTCCCAAGCCCACTCATGTGGGGCTGCATCTGAAAAATGCAGCTCCGGCGGCAGGCATGGAGATGTCGGTGATGAACATGGAGGAGGCCTTCGCCGGGCCTCGTCTGCTGCGTGCGCTCTACTGGCGGCTTTTGGGGCATCGCCCGATACGGCTGGCGGAGTTCAGCGCTCGTTTGGTGGAGCGCTGCCGGGTTGAGCGACCTGATTTTGTGCTCACGACCGGGCTCGCTCCGGTGAATGAGGCGGCTTTGAAGCAGATCGCCGCGATGGGCATTCCGGTGGCGAACTTCCTGACGGATGATCCATGGAATCCCGCGCATCGCGCCCCGTGGTTCATGCACGCTTTGCCGCACTATCGGCACGTCTTCACACCGCGACATGCGAATGAAGACCAGCTCCGCGACTGCGGCGTGTCGGGTGTGTCCTACCTGCCCTTTGCTTATGCGCCGGAGGATCATCATCCACCTGCCGACCTGACGGAGGGGGATCGCAAACGGTGGGGTGGGCTGGTGGCCTTCATCGGCGGAGCAGATGCAGATCGTGTGGCGATGGTGAGGGAGTTGGTGCGCGCGGGCATCCCTGTGGGGCTCTGGGGCGGCTACTGGCGGGAGCAGCCAGATCTAGCCCCGTATGCCCACGGTCATGCGGACGCCGAGACTTGCCGGAAGATCGTGGCTGCCGCCGGGATCAATCTCTGTCTGGTGCGCCGGGCGAACCGCGACGGGCACTCGATGCGGAGCTACGAGATGCCCGCCATCGGCGGTTGTCTGCTGGTGGAAGACACACCAGATCACCGGGTTCTTTTTGGGGCGGATGGAGATGCGGTGTTCTACTTTCACGGAAAAGAAGATCTGGCAGAGAGAGCTGGTTTAGCCCTTTCCGCTGCAAGTATTCAGGACTCCAGACTGCCTGAAAAAGTGCGTCAGTTGGTAATTCGCTCTGGAAACACATACAGTGACCGGCTTAAAACGATTCGCTCAGAGCTTGCAGCCTGAGCGGATTGACTCACCCACCCCTCCTCGGAATGCGCGCCATCTCATGAGCAAAGCACTGAAAATTGCCATTGTCGTCCAGGGCAGGTTCAATGCTTTCGACCTGGCGCGGGAGCTGATCAGCCAGGGGCATGAGGTCACCTTGGTCACGAACTATCCCGCTTTCATTGTTTCGCGCTGGGGGCTGCCGCCATCGGTGGTCATCAGTCTGTTGCCGCATGGAATCCTGACCCGTGTGGCGGAAAAACTGCGTCTTGCGGGCGTGATGGAGGCATTTTTGCACACCTGGTTTGGAAAAATGGCGGAGCGAGCGCTGCGCGGCCGGCGTTTTGATTTTCTGGTCGTCTTTTCAGGGGTGGCGGAGGCTTTGTTACGCTCCCGTGGCGCGGAGGAGGGCCTGCGCGTGCTGGTTCGGGCCTCCTCCCACATTCAGGAGCAGCGTGAAATCCTGCTGGAAGAGGAGGCACGCGCGGGCATCAAGGTGGACAAACCCTCGCTCTGGCGTGTGGCCCGGGAGGAGCGTGAATATGCTCTTGCGGACAGGATCATGGTCCTAGGCCGTTTCTCAGAGCGGACCTTTCTCAAGAACGGGGTGGACGCCTCCAAACTGTGGGCGGTCAACACGGCCGCCGATCTGCACATTTTTCATGCCGAGCAGGAGGTGATGGCCAACCGCAGGCAGAGGCTGCTGTCCGGTGCCCGTCTCCAGTTGCTGAACACGGGCACATTCTCACACCGGAAGGGCTGCATCGACATGGTCGAGATCGCCAGACTCTGCCGGGATTTTGCAGATTTCACCTTTGTGGGCACCGTGGTTCCGGAGGCTGCTGAGCTGGCCGCAGCGGCGGAAAAAGAGGGCAAGATTCGTTATCTGGCGCGCGTGCCGGAGCATGAACTGCCTGCCGTCTATGCCAGGGGTGATCTGCTAGTCATGCCCACTCTGGAAGACGGCTTTCCTGCCGTGGTGGCTCATGCAAAGGCGGCCGGCCTGCCTGTGCTGGTGAGCGAAAACTGTGACACAGCGGACATTATCGAGCATGGTGTTAGCGGATGGGTGCTGCCGCCGCGGGCTCCAGCCGCTTATGCGGAAAAGATCAGGAGCATGGACCAGGATAGGCAGGCCACGGCCAGGATGTCCGAGGCCGCCTGGCACGGGAGCCAGGGCCGTGGCTGGGCGCATGTGGTGGAGGACTTGGTGGCACTGGTCCAGGCGGCACTGTTGTCACGGAACGCCAAGTTTTGAACGAACCTGCCCAGGGAATCTGTAGAGTCGATTTCCCACGGATCGTCACGGGTGAGGTGGTCTGAAAAGAGTCTCCAGTTCCCCTGTAGAGCTATTTTGAAGCAATGGACAAACGGCTTAAAATAGGCATCGGAGTTCAGGGACGCTTTCACGCGTTCGGACTCGCCGCAGGTCTGATCGCCCTGGGGCATGACGTGACGGTGTTCACGAACTACCCTGCCATCATCGCCATGCGCTTTGGCTTGCCCTTGAAGTGTGTGCATGGTTTTCCCCTGCATGGAGTCGTGGTCCGGTTGGTGGAAAAGCTGCGGCTCAAAAGGCGCTTTCCGGACCTGGATGGATGGCTTCATGCATGGTTTGGCCGGTGGCTGGCACGGCGTCTAGGTCAGCAGAAATGGGATGTCACCTACACCTGGAGCAGCGTTTCCAAGGAGCATCTGGAGAGCCCGCGCACGGCCATACTTAGACTCATCGTGCGCGGTTCCACGCACATCCGAGAGCAGCGGCGGCTGCTGGTAGATGAGAGAGTCCGCGCCGGCTGCCCCCTTGAAAAGCCTTCCGAGGGCATCATGTGCCGTGAAGAGGCCGAGTATGCTTTGGCGGATGCGGTGTTCGTGCTCTCCACCTTTTCCCGCGAGAGTTTTCTGAAGGTCGGCCTGCCCCCGGAAAAAATCCGTCTCATGGTCGCCGCCGTGCATGTGGCCGATTTCGCCGCCACTCCCGAGGCCTTGCAGGGCAGGCAGCAACGGCTGCTTTCGGGTGAACCACTGCGAGTGCTCAGCGTTGGCACCTTTTCCCATCGCAAAGGAGCGCTCGACCTTGTCGCGATGGCTGATGCACTGCCGCAGGATCGTTTTCAGTTTCGCTTCGTCGGCACGGTGGCCAATGAAGCGGCACCCTTGGCTGAAAAAGCACGAGGGAGAATCGAGTTCATCCCGCGAGTCCCCCAAAGTGATCTGCCGCAGCACTACGCCTGGGCGGACGCCTTTGTCCTGCCCTCCATCGAAGAAGGCCTCGCCGCCGTGCTCCCCCAGGCGGCTGCGGCTGGATTGCTTATCCTTGCAACACCGAATTCGGGGGCTGCGGATGTGATTCATGAGGGGGAGAAAGGTTGGATTCTGCCTGCGAGAGGTGCCTTGGCCTTCGTGGAAAAGCTTCGCTGGATCGAATCACACCGGGCTGAAACCACAGACATGTTACGCCGACCAGACACCACCAGTGCCTCCCGAGACTGGCGGGCAGCGGCAGAGGATTTTGTGCTGCATTGCAGGCAGATCAGTCGTGTACATGAGCCGACAGACTGAGCATTCTGCGGCCCGTCATCTTTCACGGGGAGCTCTGGAAAAGCAGATTGCCCTTTACCCGCCAAACCCGTACCATCCGCAGTCCCCCCCCCTTTTTTTTCATCTGATGCTCCCGATCTCCAAGGAATCCCTCCAAACCCTGCTCTTCATCTGGACGGGTTTGAGTCTCATCCTGCTTCTGGCCACGTGGTACAGTAAGCGCCCAGGAGTGGGGCTGCCGCTGTGTTATGTTTTCTCCACTTCTCTGATTCATGTGCCGGGTGCCATAGCCTATGCTATGCCGAATTATCAGCCGAGGGCTCAGTCCTTGATCGACAATCAGGCGTCGCTCAAAGCCACGCAACTGGGCTTTGAAATCGCCACGATAGGATTGCTGGGGCTCGTGCTAGCCTGGTTTTTTGCGACTCCATGCTTCGGCACCAAGGTTCGCCTCCAGGCTTTGCGCATCTTGCCCGTCATCAACTCAAAACTGCCCGGCACACTTTTGGTCATGTCGCTGCTCTTCTTCTTTGTGCTGTTTCCCATCATGAAGATGATTCCCAGCATGGGCAGCATTGGCTCCTCTGGGGTGTCGCTGTCGATGGTGGCCGTCTGCGCCGCCTGCTGGCAGGCCTGGAACAGAGGAGACAAGGTGCGCTTTTACTT
>CAYMHJ010000018.1:0-37705 GCA_964390165.1 uncultured Prosthecobacter sp.
ATTTGGGTGAAATCAGGTGGGATCCTTCATGGCAGTGGCTGCACCCGAGCCGATGCTGCCTGCACCAGCACCCATCATGCCGACACCGACGGCTGCACCCGCGCCAGTGGCAGTAGCAGCAGCACCCGCAGCGACCATCGCCACACCAGCAGCGGCCTGGGCACCACCAGTGGCGGCATTCATGCCTGCAGAAATGAAGCCCATGCCAATCTGGGATCCTGTGGTGATGGCTTTGGAGACGATCTTCGGAGCGATGAAGAGGGTGATGATGACCCAGGCGATGACGATGATTACAAGAATGACGGGCGATAAAATGGCTAGGATTGTGGCGATGGCGGCGATGCCGCCGACTGGCGAGACGATTTCGTCAATGAGGTCCGGCCCCGAATCCATGATGGCCTGTGCAAACAACATGCCGAGTCCCCAGCCCAGCGGCCAGAAGCAGATGGCGATCATGCCGATGTGGTATTTAACCCCGGTGTCACGCGTCTGCTCAAAGACGAGCATCCCAAGAAAAATGGGGGCCGCCGCATTCCCTAGATAGATGGCAATAATCTGAATCTGGAAGCCAATCCAAAAAGCAATGTACATCCAGATGGAGACGGCCGCCATGATGTAGGCGCCGATGAGCTGGGCGAAGTATTCAAACCAAGTCAACGGATCAAGGACGCCGAAGACGATGCTCGGGGCACTGCCTGTGTCGAAAGGTGCCTCGCCGAAGCTAGTGCCGAAATTCATCAGCATGCTGATGGGGTCCACGCCGAGATCTTGTAGCAGATCATTCCCAAGAGCGGACTGCGTGGCGAGCATCCACTCGCCATAAAAGGGCGTGATGGTGATGATGATGCCGCTGACAAGGATGTGCCTCCAGATGGCTCCTATGTCCCCGGACATCATGCCTTTGTAAACGTTCATGAGCAGTCCTGCGAAGATGAGGACAAACATGATGAGCTGCAGGAGGTCACTGCATCGCAGGCACACGTCCGCCAGGTTGTCGTAAAAAAACGACATGTCGATGGAGGTCCAGTCGCCCATGGTCAGGTAGTGTGAGGGTTCATCATGCGGAGATCAGTTGCCTGGGTCAGGGAGCAGTGGCACCAGTGCCAGTGCTCTCTGCCGGAGGCCGGGTGTTGTAGGTTCCCCATCTGAGGTTAGGCGCAAAGGAGCTGGTGGCATTCGCTGCACCTGGGGTGGCACCGGTCAGACCTTTGTTGGGATCTCCGACAACGACTGGAGTTCTGGCCGTGGTTCCGCCTGTGCCTGCCGCCGGGGCCGTACGTTTGTTGAATTCGACCTTCTTCTCCCTCTCACCTTTGGTGATGATTCGGGAGGTGGCGAGCATCTCCTTTTCCATCATCTCAGCATCTGCCTGGGAGACGAGGATGATCTGGTTGCAGTCCTGCACCTGCCCGTTCAGCGCGGTGATCATGGTGCTGAGCTTGCTGATGGTGATGAGGTCTTTGGTCTCGTTCATCTGCTCGGTGAGGAGCTTGATGGCCTCCTGAAGTTCTCCTTTGCGTTGCAATGCCGCGTCACGCGCCGTGTTGTAGTCCGTGATCTGCTTCATGACAGCGGCGTCCATCCGGTACTTTTCAGCATCACGCTGGACGACGGTGCCATCGCGGCGGGTGATGGTTTCTCCAATCGCTTCCATGGTGCCGAAGGCGTTGTCGTCGAAGACTTCAGAGCCGGTGAGCGTCTCAAAGGCCGTTGCCCGTTCGGCGTTGGTATCGAGTCTGACGACTGGCTTTCCCAGGCTGGCGGCGGCACTGTCCATCGAGCTTTTTAATTCAGGCGGCACGATGGCATTGGCATCACCCAGGGACTGCTTGGCGTTCTCGAGCTGTTTGTTCGCCGTTTCGAGCAACTGGGAGATTTTGGCATCCAGGCCTGAGAGACCCGATTCGACGGTGGGAGAGGAAATGACCACGACTTCCCCAGCCTGCCCTCTCAAGGAGACGCTCTGACTCAGGGCCACAAAGGTGAGAACAAGGATGCATGTTTTCATGAGCTAGGTGTTTTTTGGGTTACTCGACGACTTCGATGACGACTTTCCGGGGCTCGACGAGCACTCCATCTGTGGTGACGTGCTCGGGGACGGGGACTTCATAGTAGCGGCGTTGGAGATCGGCGGCTCCACCAGGGCGCTCGGCATCGCGTTTGAGCCAGTAGAGATCCTTGATGGCATCACTGCGGCCTTTGTTATAGCCATCGAGATACTTCTGGCGGACTTCCCGCTGAGCCATGCTGTCACCGATCATGCCGACAGCACCTCCTGCGACAACACCGGTGATGAGTCCGGCGTTGTCTTCGAGGAAACCACCGTCGTCATTGTTGTTCCGGCTGCTGGAACTGCTGCCGCTGCCGGAGGAGGAACTGCTGCTGTTGTTGTTGTTATCGTCCTTGTTAAGAAGATTATCCCCGATGAGGGCACCGATGACACCGCCAATGCCCGCGCCGATGAGACCTTTCTTCCAGCCGCCGCCGCTGCTCGCGGTGGTGCCGTCGGTGTTGGAACTGGCGCAGGAGCTGAAGGCAAGGGCGCAGAGGCTGCTGAGGAGGATGAGACGTGGAGTTTTCATTTCTTCGACTTGGCTTGACTGAGGATCATCTTGTAGGCGTCTCCGCCGAATTCCTTGAGCTGCTCGTTCTGCCGCTCAAAAGCTTCACCGGAGGTGGCGGAGGCGAGAATCATTTCTTTCGATGCCTGATGGCGGCCGATGGCGATGCGCGGACGTCCGGTGGCCTCGTGGTAATAGACGAAGCTTCCGTAGGGGTCGGACTTCATCTCGGAGGGATCAGGGAAGGTGGTGACCTGACGCTTCGTCACACTCGGGATGCGGAAGCCCTCGCTCATGCTTTCGACATCACGCTGGTCAGGCTGCTTCAGCATGAACATGATGCGCGAGTTACCGACGACGGAGGAGCGCACGGGGTGGTCTTTGATACGGCCAAACTGCTGGATGATGGAGAAGACCCAGCAGGAGTACTTTCTCATACGCTCGTAGTACTCACGCGTGATGCGGTCCCCATCCGGCATGGCAAGGAAGGCTGAGAGTTCCTCGAGGATGACACGCTTGCGCGTGTTGCGCGGGCGGCTCATGATTTCTTTGCGCAGGTCGTTGGTGATGAGGAAGGCGGCGACGGTGCGCAGTTCCTTGGCGCTTTCAGGGATGTAGCTGAGCTCGAAATGAACGACCTTGCCGCTGAGATCGACGTTGTTTACTCCATCCAGGATGGCCCCATAACGTCCGCTGCGGCCCCAGGGCTCCAGCAGCATGCGCAGGAGGCCGAGGTCGTCGTGAGCCTTGCGCTGACGGCTTTCCAAATTCAGAAGCTCGACGAACTGACTGTGCGTGGGCATGTCCTCCGGCTTCATGAGGGTGTAGCCCATGCTCATGAGATCCCAAAGGCTGCCGGGATCATTGAGACAGTCTTCGAGCCGGGCAGGATCGGGGGTCTGGTGGTTCATGTCATGCGCCATGGGCTCACCCTCCATCTGCGCAGAGCGGAAATCCAGCCAGGCGTCGGATAGCACGGTGCCCTGTGGCAGGCGTTTGATGCGCCATTGATCTGCCAGCATCACACGCCGCGCGGCTTCGAGACGGCCTTCAGAATTGCGGTTGGCCCAGGTTTCAAACTGGTCGATGTAAAGTCGCTCGATCTGCTTGGCGAGCAGGGCCTGGCGGATGCGGTCTTTATCGATGTCCGGTGGCGGGCCGGCCATGAGATGCGCCACGGCGGTGGCTCCGCCGAGCTGGTCGGGACTGAGCGGGAGGCCGCGTGTGTCGAAGTAGTTGAAGGTTAGGTTGCCGTTCGGCTGGACGATGATGGGCTTGCAGCCGTAGAGGCGGGTGAAAAGGTTGTAGCTGAGACCTTCTTCGACGATGGCGGTGTAGTCGTAATAAGGTGCGGTTTGCGTGAGCAGGTCGATCGTAAAGACGGACTTCCCCGCCCCGGAGGCACCGAACATGATGCCGTGCTCGGGACGCATGGCCCCTTCCCTGCCGACAAAGGTGGTGCAGCCGACAAGGGCTCCGCGCGGGCCGTCGTAGATGGCCTCGGCTTCATCTAGATCACCCGTGGGCGTGCTGGAGATGGGCAGCATGTCAGCGAGGTTCACGTCTTCGACGTAAAGCTTGAAGTCGTTGTAGTTCGCCCAGGTCCAGCCGGGCATGCAGAGCTGCCAGTAATTCCGCACGCTGGTGGGCAGCGTGGGCTCGTAAGACTGCGCGCCGCCGAGTTTCAGGATGCTGTTGCGGATGGCGGAGAGCTTGCTGGCGCAGGCGTCTGCATCACGATCCCAGACGCGGACGATGAGGTGCATGCGGTAAGGCACGACTTCATTGGTACTGAGGCGGCGGACGCGGGTGCGGAGCTTTAAAAGCGTGGCCTCCAATGAGGGCGTGAGCTTGCCACGCTCGAGGCGGGCGACCTTGCTCTCAGTGGAGATGCGATCTTTTTCCACATCACCAGCCTCGATGTTGCAGACGACCTGATAGTCGAGAAAGTCGAGCTGGGTGAGCGTACGCATCATCCCGATGTAGGTGAACTTGGGCAGTGACTTCACGACGCAGATGCCTTGGTAGAAGCCATCCATCTTGAAGGCTGAGCTACCGCCACGCACGGGGGCCGCCTCACTGTTGAAGCACATTTCAGCGACGGTCTTGCTGGGGTCGTAGATGTCGTCGAGTTTCAGCGCGTCATTCTCAAAGGCGCTGGGATTGAAGTAGCGGTAAAAGGACTCGAAGTGGTCCATGTCCGACATGGGCATGACTCGACCACCGAGACTGCCGAACTGCTGGCGGAGAGCTTCTTCGAGCTCGCTCTGCTCACGCTTGGCGGCCTGGAGCAGCTCTTCGTAATACTGGCGACCTCCGCCCATGGCCGCACCACCGACTTTTGAGGTAAAGTAGAACTGGAGGTGCTCTCTGCGGAGCTTGTGATCTTTGATCTTTTGATCGTAGCGGCGGTAGCGCTCCTCCCGCTGGCGGGTGGACCAGCGGTCCTGGGGAAGGGTTTCGGTCTTTTCGCGGTAGCGCTCGAGTTCCTTGCGGTAGTCACTGTCCACACTCCAGGCCACCTGGAGGCGCAGTTCGGGCCGGATCATGCGCAGGAGGACACGGAGATTGTCCTCCAGAGACATGAGCCAGGAGGCGTCGGTGTTTTCAGTGTCTGGCAGTTCGACGTTGTAGCCTCTGCCGATGCCACCGCCCCGCTGGAGGCCGCGATAAATGATGAGATCCTCGTCGAGGTAGGAATTAATGAAGCGGGCCATCCTGGAGAGGGATCAAATGGGGTGGGAGTCCTTGCCTTTAGGGTCTTCGATCCAGTCGAGGGCGAGCGGCTCGACCTGCTTCGGGGAGAAGTAAGAGCCGCCGGAGGCCTTGATGATGAGCCATTCCCCCAGCTCGATGTCAAAGCTAGCAGGCTTGCCCTGCTTGAGACCAAAGACGTAGAGGAAAACCAAAACAATCGGAATGGAGGCGATGAGAATCGCCAGAGGCATGTTGGCGTTTTGCTCACCGGCGAACTTTCGGAACAACAGCAAGGAAAGGGTGAGAGCGCCCATGAAAAAAAGGGCATTCAGCCCTTCGAATCCGGCGATGCCCTGCTGGACCTCTCGGCCTTCATTGGTCTCATGGAGACGGATGCCTTGCTGATTTTCCATGGTGGTGCTGTGATTTTCCCAATCGAGGGAGATCTGGCAGGCCGGCGCTGTGGCCGGACCTGCCAGAATTTGAAACAGTCATCCGATGAAGACTGCGTGAGCCCTGGGTGATCAGGGGGCGTTGCCCATGTTGATTTCTTCGATGTTCTCAGAGCCGCCGCCGCTGTTGAACATGACCTTCACGATGATGAAGGAGAGACCGCCGATGCCAGCACCGACGAGGCCGTAGAGAACACGCTCTGTCTGGCCCATCATGAACATGACGGCAGCGAAGAGGAGGCCGCCGAAGGCAAGCACGAGGCCGACCATGTTGAGGATGTTGACGATGCCGCTCATCTGGCCGGCGAGATCGGTTTCAGATGTCTGTGCCAGCGGCATGGTGAAGCGCAGGATGTTTGCGCCGAAGGTGGAGATGGCGATGGGATTCATGGAGGAGTTCGTTTGTTTTTGGGTGTGTCTGTCGTGGTAGCTCCCGGGCATGTTTGCCGTTTGCTGTCAGGGGTTAGCCATCCGGCGTCAGTCTGTGACAAACTTTTTTTCACCAGGCTCGCCCCAGCCTTCTCCACTCCATACACTTCAGGCCACGAGGGCGTTTCTGAGCGCCGCCAGCTCGTCATTGACGCTGTCTTCAGTCGGTGAGGCCAGTGTGCTGGCCACGATCTCCTTCATGATCTCACGGAAGCGCTTTCTGAGCCGTGACACAGCCTGGCGCACGCTGTCATGGGTCAGGCCCAGGCTCTTCGCCAGCTCGGCATCATTGCCAGATTCCGCCTGGGATGGGTCCAGCCTCGGCCGCAGGGCCTGAAAAATCGCGCCTTTGCCAGCCTCCTCCTGCTCTTTGGCGAGCTGCTCTACGGCGGCCTCGATCACCCGGATGGCGCACATTCGCTGATAATTGGCCTCTGGCGTTCGGTGATCCACGGGGTGGATGGTGATCTCATCTTCTGCCATGGACGCCTCCAGGGAGAGCACCTCACGCCCGCCACCGCGTTTCAGCGCCTGACTCTGGCGCTGCCAGTGCTTGATGTGCCTGCCAAAGGCGGTGAGCAGGTAGTTGCGCATCTTCCCGAGACTGATGTCGGCGGTGGTGAAGAGTTCCTTTTCCAAAGCGAAGCCGAGAAAGCCCTGAGTCAGGTCCTCTGCATCCGCCGGGGAGATGCCCTGGAAGCGCGCGTAAGAGTAAAGCGGTCTCCAGTAGATCTTGCACAACTCGGCCAGCGCCATCCTCCCCTGGACCAGATCTCCGCCATCACGCAATGCCACGACGACGCTCCATCGGGTCATTGGGAAGGCTCCGTGTTGAGTCACTGATTTCATCATCTGCTATTACTCTTCACAGCTTGTTTTGAATGCAAGAAATGAGAAGCCATGAGGCTGTGATTTAGTCTGTCACATTTTCAGTGAGATAGGCTAGCTGTGTGCGCGCCATTAGCGGCGCTCCTTTCGATTTCATGCCAGACGCCTCACTCCATCATGGGTCCACTCCCGTCTCCCAGACAAATCCCGGCACACCGGCCTCCGACTCGGCCTTGGTCGGGCTGAATCCTCTGGCGTTGATGGACGGCGTCCTAGGTGGCAGATCCAGCGACTGGGAGCCTCCGGCACCGGAGAGTCTGGAGACTTGTTTCCCCGGCTACTCGGACTTTTGCTTCTTGGATCGGGGCGGGATGGGTGCTGTGTATGCGGCCACTCAGGCATCCCTGGGCCGTCGGGTGGCCTTCAAGATTCTGCCTCCCGAGCTGCTGGACGACGAGGGCTTCATGGAGCGCTTCAAACTGGAGGCCCACCTGCTGGCCAGACTCCAGCATCCGCACATCGTGGCGGTGTATGACTTCGGGATGACGGAGGACGGCCATCACTACATCGTGATGGAGTATGTGGAGGGTGTCTCGCTTCAGGAAATCCTGCGCCGTGACAAGATCACCACCGCCAAAGCCCTCACCATCACCGCCCAGGTCTGCGAGGCGCTGCACTACGCTCATGAGCGGGGAATCATCCACCGGGACATCAAGCCCAGCAACATCCTCATCGATGAACGCGGGCTGGTGCGTGTGGCGGACTTTGGTCTGGCGAAAGTCTCCTCCGAAGAGGAAAAAAACGCCGCCAACAACCACCGTACCAAGGCTTTCGTGGGAACCATCGGCTACGCCGCGCCGGAGATGCAGACAAAAGGAGTCCGCATGGACCGGAGGTCGGACCTTTTCAGCCTGGGCGTCACACTTTATGAGATGCTCACCGGCATGCTCCCCATGGGTGTCTTTGACCCGCCATCGAAGAAAGCAGGCACGCCAGCCCATGTGGACAAAATCGTCCGACGCGCGCTCATGCAAAAGCCGGAGGACCGCTACGAAACGGCGCAGCAAATGCGGGATGCCATCGCCGCCGCACTCCTGCGGATGGGGACTCCGCTCGTGCAACGCGCCATCATCAGCAAGCCCATTACCTCCATGGTGACGTGTGTCATCGTGGGCATGGGATTGATCTATCTGATCGATGCGCTGAACAACGAACTCATCCTCGAACCTCAGGCCAGAGCACGTGTCGCCCAGATGAGAACCTCCGGCCAGATCATGCAGGATATACCAGAATTGCAGGTCCTGAGTGATGAATGGGCGGTGCTGAATCTGCGCAGACGCTGGGAAGACGTGCCTGAGTCACTGGCCGAAAGACCCGGCTGGCAGTTTGCAGAAATCCACCGCGAAGAGGAGCTCAAGGAGGTCGCCACCTTGCTGGAGCAGCACGCCTACACCATGCCGATCTGGCTGGCGGCACAATCACCGCAAGATGATGGCAGCCCGTTTGTCTGGATGTCCGGCCAGCCCATGGACTACCAGCCATGGATCGCAGCCGCTACCTCCCAGCCTCTGAAGATCACTGAAATCCAGGCCAAGAACAAAAACAGCCTGTCCGTGGGCGCTGAATCCCCGGACTGGATCGAGGTCACCAACACGAGCACCATGCCCATCGACCTCGCGGGCTACCATCTGCGTCACTACATGGTGGAGGGAAACCAACGCTATTTGGCCCAGGAGTGGCTGGAACCTGCGAAGCTGCCATCTGAGGTACGCATGATCGAGCCAGGGGAGAGGCGCATCATTCTGTGTGCCGCCAACAAGCTGCAAGAAATCGGCTACGCACGCTTCAACTTCAGCCTCGAAGCCACGGCAGGCGGACTGCACTGGTGTGATCCGAGAGGGCATGTGATTCAGCGGTTTGACACCCCCTGGCGCAAATTCCCGGAGGACACCGCTCTCGTGCTCACAGCAGATGGGAAAAGCTGGGGCTGGACCAGCAAGCCAACCCCGGGCACCGCCAACAGCCCGGTCGAAGACACCTTCCCCGCCCCGGAGGAAGGTTCTCCCGACAAGCTCGGTCTCGTGCTCCATCCCGCTTTTTCCGGGCGCTGGAGTGGCAATCCACAAAGATTTCCGAAACCGGCCCTGCTCCGACGCAGGGACCCGAAGTGAGTTTTCTTGTCCGGCTTTCGGATGGACTCAGGGGCTGCCTGCCACCGTCGAAAACGACGTCCTCGGCCGTGACTGAAACGCCGCGCTGTAAGCAGTGATCATTATGAGCAAAGAGGCCAGCAGAGACTTCGGCCCGAACATGATCATCTTGAGATCCGTGACTGGAATGGCTCGGGCATGCTGTCCGGAAATCGATTCCCACGGAATGAATTTTCGCCAGGTCTCCACCAGGGAATCACTGGTCAGATCGAGAGCCGCCCGTCCCGTGCCAAGGCTGCCTTGTCCAGCTTCAGGTAGAGCCGCATCTGATTCATCCTGTTCTGCCGCTGCGGATGCGGGAGGAGCGCTGACAATCTCAAACATGTTCATGATGCCCGCTGCGGTGAGTGAGTTCACAGCGACCACGCCTGCCACCGCGACCAGCGCCGCCATCTGACCGAAGCGCATGTCCCGCCCATCTCCCGCCATGCGAAACATCCGCCCCACCGCGTGGCCGAGCAGAAGCACCGCCAGAATAAAAAACGGCCAGGTGAAATTGCAGACAAAGCTGTAGGCGATGGTGGTGACGAGTAGTGACACAACTGCGGCCAGGAGTGCGGGTCGCAAACTAGGCGTGTCAGAGGCAAGCTCGATTCTCCGGCAACGGGTCTCCGGCGGAGTTTCCGTGAGCCGGGAGACAAACTCATCGTCACTCAAAATAGTCACCGGGCTAGGAGCCGGAATATCAGGAACCTCGCTGCCATAGATGAGATTCAGGCTTCCAGCAGAGATCACATCACCGTCGGCCAGCCTTGCTGTCGTCAACGGCTGGCCATTAACGAGAAGTGGATAGATAACCTGAAGCTGGCGTATCGAATGCCCCTGCCCCGTGCTTGTGATCTCGAAGTGGAAGGGAGCTAGACCGCTGATGCCAGCGAACGGGATTTCAGCCATCGGATCACTGCCCACCCTCACCACCTTTTGTTGGAGGGAGGTGGCGAAACCGCTTTCGGCGACGAGACAGGCTGTCATGCCCGTAATCTGGTGTTCTTTGGAAGCAGCGGCAAATCTTCATTCGTGATCAAAACTGATCTTACCGCCGCCAGGTTGCCCAGCAGCGGAAAAGTCTTCATGTTTCGGCCAATCTATTCAGGCCGCTCGAAGTCAATGGAGGTCGAGGTGGTGCCTGCGCTCTGGCCGGTGAGCTGCGGGACGATGCCGAAGCCAGCTCCGATGACCTCGGGTGCAGCCTCCGTGCTCGGTGGCTGACGCATGACTCCTGTGTATTTCACTGTGACAGACTTCGTGCCATCCAGCGCCGTGTGGCTGCCGGTGAAGATACCCGTGGCGGGTGTGATTAGCAACTGCCACTTGGTCGGGTTCGGAGGTGTGGTGAGGGGAACGATGACCTTGCCAGCAGCATTCATATTTACGAGATCAGGCAGGCCAGAGCCGGGGAAGGTTAGTCCGCCAGGGAAGTCTTCGTGGAAGACATCGATGTCACCCGTGCCATTGAGCATGAGGCGCTGCGGCAGGGTGGTGATGGGTGCCTTGGTCACGGGTGGCAGCCAGGGATCGAGAGTGATGCCGCCTGATGTCTCCGGGAAACCACCGCGATAGTTGGCGTCCTTCGACAGTGGAACAGGCGCTGCCTTGGCCCAGAAGTAGGACTGCGTGTCTGCGGCAGTGATGATGCCGCGCCCGGGCAGATCCGGGTGGTCTTGGAGGTCAAGCCAGGCGGCGACATAACTTCCGATGCGTCCAGTGTAGGGCTGAACGAAAAGTCGATAGCCCCTCGCTGCATCTGGCAGAAGTGCGGCGGTGAATTTGATGCCATCCGGCAGCGTGGTCACGAGTGTCATCTTGCCCTTGGGGTCGATGACCGCCGTGGCATGACCATAGCCCTGAGGCAGTGGCATAACGCTGCCCGTGAGGTGGCTTGGTGGAGCAAGGATGACGGTGTGTGCGCCTGCGTATGGCACGGGCGGCTTGCCAGTGGGGAAGACAAGGTTGATGCCATCAACTGAACTGCCGAGATCCACCGCAACACCGGATGGTGTGCCTGTGGCGCGAGTCGCGGAGGCGCTGAATTCGCCGGCGAGGTTCGTTGAGAACTGCACTTGATGGGTGACCGCCGCTGACTTGGTCCCCTTCACAAAGGGGCCGCTGAAGGAGATCGTTTCATTGTCGGCATCGAGCACGAGAATACCCTTCAGTGGAACGAAGGCGGCATCCTTCGTGCTGAAGAGCTTGCCCGTGAAGGCCGTGCTGCTGGCGGCGATGGTGATCTCCACTTTACCCGAGGGGCGGAAGGTGACCGGGTCTTCCAGCATCGCTTCATATTGCCCGGCAAAGGTCTCGACGACCATGGTTCCGTTCACATAAACAAAGGCGTAGTTCGCCGAAGTGCCACCGGCAGGCTTGATGGGGAAGTTGCCGCCGGGGCTGGTCTTGGTGGCCGTGGTGGTGACGGTGGGTGTCTTTGATACTGAATTCACCGCGCTGTCACTGACGAGGAAGCCATCATAGCTGAAGGTTAGCGCCGGATTGTTCTGACCAGCAAATTTGCGCTGGCTGTCGGCGATGACGCGGAGCGGTGCCTTGGTGATGATAAGTGAGCCTGTCTTCTTGAAAGCACCACTAACGGCTTCGACCGGGTAGCTTCCGACATTGGTTGGCGGTGTGGTGCCTTTGACCTTGTTGATCGTGTAGGAAATCGTGACGGGCCCCGGGGCGGCCAGGACATCAATGGAGCGTGGAGTGCCAGTATAGACCTGGGATAGATTGATGAGCGTCAGCGCGGTCGGATTGGCCTTCACGGCTATGACTTTTTCGACAAATGGAGCCGCAAGGAAGCTGGCATTCCCCGGCTGTGTGGCGCGAATTTTTAGCGTGCCGTTGGTAGCGGCAGTGAGGCTGTTGCCGACGATGGTTCCCTGGCCGGAAGTGATGGTGTACACGACATCCAGCCCGGAGGAGGCGGACGCATTCAGGGTGAGAGGCAACTGCCCCTGGAAGACGCTGGTCGGCGGGACAAAACTGATGGTCTGCGCCACGGGTATCACCGGCTCGCTGGTGGCTTCAAAGCTGCGCTGCACGGCTGTGGCAGGATTCCAGTTGTCGTCGCCACCCTGCGTGGCTTCGAGGGTGACGGTGCCGATAGAGCCGTTGAGGGTGACCTCGCTGCCAATGACCATGGCGGGTCCGGATATCCAACTGTAGGAAACCGGCAGGCCCGAGCTGGCGCTGGCGTTCAGGGTGAAGGAGCCGCTGGCGGCGGAGCGGTCGCTCAGAGCGGAGAAATTGATCGTCTGATCACCTTTTGCCACGGTGAATGTTCGGCTAAGGGTTGCGGGACCAAAGATTGCATCGCCTGCCTGGGAGGCGGTGATGGTCACCTGTCCGGCACCGGTGATGGTCACCGTGTTGTTGCTGATGGAGGCTAGTCCGCTGATCACGGCCACACTGACCGGCAGGCCGGAACTGGAGGTGGGTGCGGTGATGGTGAAACTGTTGGCCGCTGGATTAAACACACGATCAGCGATGCTGGCAAAGGTGATGGTCTGTGAGGCCAGCAAGCCATCGCGGCTGTCGAACTCACCGCCGTTGAGGATGGCTAAGTTACTTCGGGCGATGCCGCCGTATTGGTTGAAGGAACCGCCGACCCAGATGCGGCCGGAGCCATCCACTGCGATGGCGGAGATCGTGGAGTTGAAGGCGGCGAAGCCAGTGTCATCGAGGCCGGTTGCTGGATCAGTGCGCTTGAAGGGGCCGATGGAGCCGGAGAGCAGTTTGCCGTCGGCCTGACGAGCGAGGGCACTGACCTGGCTCACGTGGCCGGCCGAGTAGTCGGCGAGACTCTCGCCAGTGTTTGCGTCGAGGCGCCTCAGGTAAGTCTGGGGAAGCCCGCCATTGGCCGCCAGGAGCAGGGAGCCGTCAGGGAGGAGGAGGAACGCCTGGCCCTGGACGGCGAGAATTGAGGGGGCGGCGGGGACAAAGGCAGTATCGCGTGCGCCGACGGTGGTGACGAGGAGCTGGTGTCGTCCGTTCCGAAGCTGTTGGTGATGGTCAGGACGTAGGTGCCGTTGTCGGCGCTGTTGCCGCCTTCAATGACCAGAGTGGCGGTGTCCGCACCCGAATAACGCCCACCATTTTGGATGAGCACCCCGTTGCGCGTCCACACAAAGGTGGCGGGTGTGGCGGCGCGGACTTCAGGAGCGAGCGTGATGGTGGTGCCGAGCGCGGGGGTTTGATCCGGGGCGGCATTGACGATCTCCGGCGCACCGAGGACATGCAGATGCGCCGCCTCGCTGAGCAAGGTGTCTTCAGGCGTGCCGCCAGTGACTTCCACAGTGTAGTCTTCGTCATCGGAAGTCTGAACATCGCTGATGGTCAAAATGGCGGTGGTGGCGCCGGAGATGCGTCCGCCATCGTTCAGCTCGACGCCGTTTTTGAACCATTGGTAAGTTAGACCTGTACCAACGGCACCGACGCTAAAGAAGGCCGTGGCACCAGGATTCGCCCCCTGCGTGCCAGGCTGGTTGACGATGGCGGGGTCGGGCTGGTCGCCCTGAAGCTTGACCAGACCTTTTTCAAAAGCACCTGCCGCCCAGACTGCACCGTCCGGTGTCACAGTCACTGCGTAGGCAGTGCCGCCCAGGGTGACGGCGGAGAAAGTGGCGTCGCCATCTGAGGAACCCGGGCTTGGCAGCGGGTTGCTGCCCTTGAATCGGGAAAGTGTGCCTGAACTACGCAGGATGAGCAGCTTTCCTGTTAGGTCCTCATGAATGTCAATGACAGCGCCACTGCTGCCCATGTTGCTGCTGAATGCTCCAGTGGAACTTGCATGAGCCAGGACGGCACTGTTGGAGAATTTGGAGCCTGCCGTAAAAATTCGGTCGAGACGGTCGATCAGGATGTCATTGAAGATTCCTGAGCCGCCGACGCCGTTGCTGAAGGTGGCATCGCGCAAGCCAGACGTCTCGAGCCTGGCGAAACGGGAGATGGCGCTGCCGCCGATGTTCGTGAATGATCCACCAACAAGGATTTGGTCATTATCCTGCACGGCCAGACTCAGCACGGCTCCGTTCGGAGTGGCGTTGGTTCGGAAGGTGAGATCAGGGGTTCCGTTAGCGGCGATAAGATTGAGGTAGTTTCCGGAATTCGAACCGCCCACGACGATGCGCCCATCACTGAGCAGGGCGATGCGGTTCACCTGACCTGCGGAGATCTGGCTGCCGAGATTAGTCTGAAAATCGGTGTCCAGGCTGCCGTTCGGATTCAGACGGGCAAGGCGCACGGCACTGACTCCATTCATCTGGGTGAAGTCACCGCCGACGAGCAGCTTGCCATCCGGCTGGCGCAGGAGTGCGTAAACGGAGCCGCCAGGCAGCGGATTGAAATCCGTGTCGAGCGTGCCATCGGCGAACACTTTGACCAAGTAGCGGAAGGTGTTGGAGCCATTGACCTGGCTGAACCACCCGCCGGCATAAACGCCGCCATCCGGGTGCGGCGCGAGCGCACGCGGGGTGTTGCTACTGACGATCAAATTGGGCCGCTGATCCAAAGGCGCGTAATCCGCCGCCGGTGTGCCAGGAGCTGGCGAGATGACCACGAGCGCGGGATCGCTGGAAAAGCTACCCGCCGAGTTTGTGGCGATGAGGGTGTAAACGCCGCCCTCGATCTGCGCAGCACCAGTGCGCGCATAGGCCACGTCGTTTGCTCCAAAGACGGGGTTGCCATTGAGCAACCATTGGTAGGTCGTCGGTGTCGGGCTGGTGGTGGCGGCGTTGAGGGTGAAGTTTTGTCCAGCCAGGATGGAGGTGCCCGCAGGCTGCGTGGTGAAGGTCACCGGCGTGTCGTCGTCTAGTAGGGAGATGGTGGCTGGGGCGGCGGGCATCACGTCACCCTGCGGATCAGACAAAGTCACCTGGAAGCTGCGGGTGGACTGCACGAGGGCGTTGTCCACGAGGGTGATATTCACGGTTTTGTCAGCGCTGTCACCCGCCCCCCAGTTCACGGTGCCGCTGGTCGGTGTGAAATCGGTGCCAGCTACCGCAGTGACCTCCACCGTTTCATAGCTGATGCTGGCCGTCTCGCTGGCATTGCCGTAGCGGCGCAGGGTGAGCGGCACGGTGACAGCGTCCTCGATGACCGTGTAGCGCGCAGGCTCAAAGCCGACGCTGCCCGGCCCGAGAACAAGTGCGGCAGCATAGTTTTTCGAGACGCCGTTAAATGAAGTGAAGGCACCGAAGATATGGATCTCATGGTCAGCGGTGAGCAGCAGGGAGTTAATGGTGTTGCTGGCACCAGTGCCGACGACAAAGCTCGGGTCATTGGATCCATCAAGATTGAAGCGGGCGACGCCACGCTGGGCGATGCCATTGACCTGGAGGAACTCGCCCCAGGCAAAGATGCGCCCCTGATGATATTTGACCCCGCGCACCGGACCGCTTGGGCCTGTGCCGACGTTGAAGCCATCAGACGGTGAGCCATTCGCATTCAAAATGGCGATTCGATTATGGGTGCCGCCCTCCAAGGTGGTGAAGCGCCCACCGATGACGATGCGCCCATCCGGCAGCAGGTCCCATGCATAAATGTTCCAGTTGAGCGCTCCCACGCTGAAGCCCGGAACCGCCGAACCATCAGTGACATTGAGTTTGGCAAAGCGATAGACTGAGCTAAAGCCCGAGTGCGTCTGATGTGCCACGAAGAGCGTCCCATCTCCACTTTCCCGCACAGCCCAGACGATGCCGTTGGTGCCACCTGTGCCGATGGACACCGGCGCGAAGGTGGCGTCCAGAGTGGCATTGGCGTTGTAGCGTTTCAGGCCGCTGCCGGTGTAGCCGCCGACGTAGAACTTATCGCCAGCACCTGCGCTGAGGCATTCCACATCGTAGGCGAGGCTCAGGTTGAAGCTTTCATCCAGGGTGCCGGTGGCATTGAGCCGCGCCACGCCTTTGCGGGCCACACCGCCGACCGTAGAGAAGAAGCCGGAGACAAGCACCTTGCCATCTGAAAGGGGCAGCACGTCCGTGATCGCGCTGGAAAACGTCGGTGCGGTGAAACCACCGTCCACACTGCCGTCGGAATTGCGACGGATGACGGTGTGCGTGCCACTGGTGGCGATCAAATAACGCCCCTCGGCATCACGCACCGCTTTGACGATGGGATTGAGCAGACTGGCGTTGAAGCCAGGGATCACCGAGCCTGCGGGCACATTGACGATCACGGTGGCAGCGGTGGATGACGTTGCCGGAGGGCTGTTGGCATTGCTCACATTGACGCGGTATTGTCCGGCATTCGCCGATGGAGTGACTTGTTGGATCACCAAGGTCCGTCCCGTTTGTCCCAGTAAATTTTGGAAGCCGCCGCCATTGTCGAACTGCCACTGGTAAGTCAGTGGCAGTGGGCTGCTGGCCACGACACTGAGGTTGAGATTCGCGCCCTGATTCAGCGTGACACTGGCGGGAGGAGTGACAATCAACGGCAGCGTGTCATCATCAAGGATTGTCACCAAAGTCTCGCTTACCGTGCCGATCGCTGCACCAACAGCGCTAGAAAGCGCAACACGGAAAGTCTTGTTCGCCACTGCCGCCGCATTGTTCAGCACCGGGATGGTGATGGTCTTCAAGCCACCCTCGCCATCAGCCCAGTTCAGCGTGCCATTCGTGCTGTTGTAGTCCGTCCCAGCCACAGCAGTCCCCGCACCGCCGCCTGTGGCGTAGTTCACCGAGACGTCTCCGCTCACGCCCGGCAGACGCGCCACCTGCACCTGCACGCTGCCTGCACTTTCCAAAGTGCTGTAAGTGGCGCTCACAAACTGAAGAGTGCCCGGCCCGGTGGCAAAGCCGCCGTCGAAACGCACGAGGTTGCGAATGTCCAGTTCAGGGTTCGTGACGCGCTCAAACCAGCCTGCGCTCACCAGCTTTCCATCCGGCTGCACTCCGGCAGCGTAGAAATGCGTCACATAGGTGTGGCGATTTGTGTCATAAGGCACTGGAGTAAAGGTGGCGTCACGCGTGCCATTGCTGTTCAGGATCATCAGCGACGCGATCGGCGTGCCATCGAACTCATTAAAAATGCCGCCCGCCAGGATGCGCCCATCCGGCAGTAATTGCAGGATGCCGCCCACCCAGCCGTTAGTTCCCGCACCCTGGTTTGCCATGAAAGCGGCATCCAGCGCACCATCCGCCGTGACACAGACGAGGAAGTCACTCTCCGGCCTACCAAGAAGCGAGTATCCGCCGCCGAGTAGCACGCGTCCATCAGGCAATGCCAGGATTTTATTCACCCGGCCAAAGTCGCCGGTGAAGGGCACGAAAAACGAGTTGTCCAGCTCCCCGGTACTGAGCAGCCGATGCGCAAAGGGCTTGCCGCCGGTCGTGGTCCCGGAGATGTAATTGCGTCCGTCTGCCGTGAGCGAGACGCAGTCCACGACGCTTTGCGAGTTATTCGCCACGCCGAGTGTGAAACTGGTGTCAAGCACACCTGTCGCCGCATCCACACGAATCACGTTTGCCCTACCCGAGACAAAAAACACGCCGCCGATGTAGAGGCTGCCCTGTCCATCCGTGGCCAGGCTTTGCACATACCGCTGCCCGCCCAGAGTGCCCAGGCTCGGCGGAACAAAGTCCGTGTCCAGCGTACCGTCCGCATGCACCTTCGCCACACACACACGCGGCGTGCTGCCGGGGCCATAGTTTGCAAACACACCGCCGATGTAAAAGGAACCATCTGGATTGACCAGGATGGCATTGAGCTCCGCCCCCTCCCCCTGGACTGTAGTATGCGGCCCATTTTCAAAAGCCGTGTTTGGCGCAAAGCCAGCGTCCAGCGTTCCATCCGCGTTCAGCCGCTTCAGCGCGGTAAGCGCACCCGTATTGTTAAAGCGCGACATGCCGCCGCCGCTGCCGAGGAGGATTTTGCCATCCGGCTGGATGCCCACCGCCTGCACGGCACCCGTGGGGAAACTGTCTGGATAACCCGAGCCCGTGATCCCAGCCCCCAGATTTGTGATAAAACCCGCATCAAGATCTCCGGGAGCTGCATTCAGCAGGGTTGAAGCTGCCAAGACAAAAAGGACGGAGAGAGAGCGGAGTTTTTTTACCATAGCGTCGGTGGGGGGACGCTTGTGAGGCTAGCGCATTAAAGGCTTTTGGAAACCTGCATGAATGATGACTTGGTAAATACTTCCGCCTTCCGCAGACAGTGGCGGCAGGCACCACAAAAGAGCACCTGCTTTCTGCGCAAGTTTCATCACTTCATGCATCTGACATGAAGACACCGCACGACATAGATCCACTTTCATCTGTGCCGCCACCTCCCTCGCCGTTAGTATCACCACGAAAACAACACCTCATCATGAAACACATCCCAACACTACTTCTCCTGGCATCGCTGTTTCCCTGTGTCACCGCGATGGCCCAGCTCAAACCCATCAATGATGGCATCAGCAACACGATCCTGATTTCTGAACGAGAGGGCAGCTACTCCAATCAGGGCGGCAGCAAGGCCTCGGCGGAGCTTGGCGAGCCGAATATCGGCGGACTGCCTGCGAAGAACACGGTCTGGTATCGCTATGTGGCTCCTACAGATGGTCGCTACATCGTGGAGATCATCGACAATCAGGGCCTGCGTGCCGAGCTGCGATTCCCCGGCAATCCCGCCACCACGATACCTCTGCAAACCTTTGTCGATGGCACGAGCAACACCCTTTTCCCGAACACTGAGAAGCTCTCCGTGGATCTGGATCGTGGTCAGACGGTCTATCTCGTGGTGGATGCCGCTCAGCCCTTCAGCTTCTCCTGGCGCTTCGTTGAGGTGCTGAATGACCACTACCGAGATGCGCAAACCATCAGCGGTGACGGCGGCACCCTGATCTCTGCGGACCGTGGAGCCACGCGCAGCAGCGTGGAGTCGAATCTCGGGCTGGCCTATCCAGCGGTGTGGTTTGAATGGACCGCCCCCAGCACTGCGGCCTATTACATGGACCTCGTCGGCTCGCGGCAGTGGGATGGCACGACCTTTGAAAACTTCGGAATCAATGTCTTTGAGTCCGTGAATGGTTTGCCTGGGAATGTAATCGCCACGGCGGCAGGCAGCAGTCTGGACAACTCCACCCGCGTGGCCGTGAATGCCACGGCTGGGCAGGTTTATTACATCGCCTGCCACAGCGGACAGAGCGTGCCGGACAGCAGGATCTGGCTCTCCTGGTATCTCCAGAGCAGCCCCGGCGTGCTGGCCTGGGCACAAAATGAGCACCGGACCTCCGAGGCCGATGGCTCGGTGAACTGCCGCTTATTCAAGCTGCGCGGGGATGGTGATGGCAGCGTCCGCTTCATCAGCGAAACGATCAATGGCACGCCGCAGGCCACGGCGGGGGTGGATTACTCCATCCCTGGCAGCACGATCAATCTGCCCGTGGGCACACGGACAGTCGTGCAGCCGTTTCAGATCCTGCCAAACCTCGAACAGGAAGTGCAGGAAGGTTTTGGCGTCGGCTTCACCGACATCACCGGCGGCTTCGCCATCGCGGACGGCACGAGCAACACCATCCTCATCGGCGAAGAAACAGACAACGCGAGCTACAGCCTCAGTTGGAATGAAGTGCGGGTAAGAGAAGGCCAGACCGCCTATGTCGAGCTGCGCCGTCAACGTGCGAGTGATCGTCAGGTGACCGTGGGCTGGCGGGTAAACTCAGGCACCTGCAAAGCGGGCATCGACATGCCAGCACTCTCCGGCACCGCCTATCTGGCACCGGGACAAATGACCGCCTACATCGCCGTTCCGGTGTATCAGGACCGTGCTTTCGAGGGGCCAGAATACTTCAATGTCACGCTCACTGACACCCCCCAGCTTGGCTCGATCACCGATGGCACCAGCAACACCGTCGTCGTCGTGGAGGACGATGATTTCTTCGTGCCCCTGCCCGGCAGCTATTGCGGCCTGCTCGATACTGAAGGCTGGGGCGCTTTGATCAAATGCACCGTCACCGGCATCGGCGGAGCCAGTGGCACGGTGGACTACAGAGGTGCCACCTATCGTTTCACGGGCAGCTTTGATGCCGACGGGCAGCTCGTCGCCAGCTTCGCCCGCAACAACCGCCCCTCCATCGGCATGAGACTGCGCTTTGCCGAAGGCTGGGCACGCTGCGCCGCCTCTCTGCGCGAACCTGATGGCGACTGGGCCGAAGGCTACGTCCGCTACCTGCCCTACAACGCCAAGACATCTCCCGCCCCGCAGGCAGGCAAATACACCCTCTTTTGCGAAGGCATCGGCGGCGGCTCCGTGCCAGTGCCGGTGGCTGGCACATCCTTTGTTGGCACCGATGGCAGCGTGCGCTTCATCGGGCGCACCGCGGATGACCAGGCCTTCACCTCTTCCAGCCGCATCGCACAGTCTGATCCCGACGGCCTCGTCAGTGGCGAGTGTGCCTTAATGATCCCGCTCTATGGCAAAACGGGCAATCTTTACGGCCACTGCGATTTCGGTCTCGGCCATCAGCAACCCGGAGCTGAGACCACCCTCGGCTGGCTGAAGCCCTGGCGCCCGAAAGATGCCATCTACCCTGCCCTGCCCTTCCAGAGCATCTCCTGCCGCGCCGTTCCCTTCACACCACCCCCCACAGGCCAGGCCGTGATCCCGCTCACGGATGGTAGTGTCCGCTTCCTCAATGGCGGCATCACGCTGGACGGCACCAGCAATACCATCCTCATCTCCGAGAAAAACAAAGTCACCTTTCCCAATGGCAACCCGCAGAGCTGCTCCATCACCATCGACCCGAAGACCGGCTGGTTCAGCGGCAAAATCAAACCACCTGGCTCGACCAAGCTGATCAACTTCTACGGAGCCCTCCACCAGGGCGGCTACGGCTATGGCCTTGGCTTCTTCCCCGGCAACCAACGCGCAGGCGAGGTGGTGATCGCCGACTTTTAGTTCTGGCGCAAAAGCCGCGGCTGATTTCCACTGCGGCTGATGCCGCCCCCTCGACACGCCTCGTTCATTCAGACTCAGTGGAGCATGGTCCGCCGTGCCGTGGACGAGCAATCCACCGGCTCGCGGGCCGCGCTGGAGCAGCTCTGCCAAAACTGCTGGTATCCCATCTACGCCTTCATCCGCCGCAGCGGGAAGTCGGCGGAGGACGCGGAAGATCTCTGCCAGGGCTTCTTTGAGCGGGTGCTCAGCGCGCGGCTCTTCGCTGCCGCTGATCCTGAGAAAGGCAAACTGCGCACCTTTTTGCTCACCTGCCTGAAGCGCTACATGGCGGATGAGCATGATCGCGCACGCGCCGGGAAACGTGGCTCGGGTCGTGTGGTGGAGTTCAGTTCATTGAGCGCCGAAGAGCAGTATCTCGCAGAGCCCGTCGATACCATCACGCCTGACCGTCTCTATCAGCGGCAGTGGGCGCTGCAAATCATCGCCAGCTCCATGCAGACGGTGGAGGCTGCATATCTTGTGGAGGGCAAAGACAGGCTCTTCACCGCACTCAGCCCTTTCCTCGGCTTCAGCCAGAGCACTGAGCCAAACTACCAGGACACCGCCGACCGTCTGGGGCTGAATCTAAACACCCTCAAGTCCCACATCCGCCGCCTGCGCGAGCGCTGGAAAGACGAAGTCATGGCCCAGGTGGCCGCCACGTTGGATGATCCCACGCCCGAGGAGATCAAAGCCGAACTGCGGGAGCTGACGGGCTGGGTGTAGGCTGTTGATGGCCGTTTTGCAGCCACCGCAAAATGGAATGCGGCACGCGGTTTTTGGCCGGTGATCAAGGGAAAACGAGATCAGACGCCCCCACTTTGGATTTTGGGGAAATCAGAGAAGAATGTGTATTCAAGGCGGGAAAAATCGGTACACCCGGCTGCAACTCCCGTTCTCCGATCCCGAATGCACCCGGCGTCACCCTTTGACACAGTCATGAAAAGTCACATCACCACCGCCCTCGTCTCTCTGCTCACTACAGCCAGTCTGCTCGCCGCCCCGCCGGTCAATGACAACAAAGCCAGTGCCACCGTCGTCGCGGGATCGAATGTGGTCGTCAATGCCGACTGTGCCGAGGCCACCCTTGAGTCCGGCGACTTCGCTCAAAAAACGATGTGGTGGCAGTGGACAGCTCCCGCCAGCGGCACCGTGACTCTAGACACAGTGGGCAGCCCCGCGCCTTATCTGGCGCTCCATGTGCGGCTGAAGGAGAACTCAGGTGCCCTCACGGGGATTGTGGGATATGACGAGGGTGACACATTCATGACCAGCCACCGTCCTAAAATAGTCTTTCCTGTGGTGATGGGCACAACCTATTTGATGGGCGTTGGCATGGTCAACTCTTCTGCCACGACTGGTTTTAGGCTGGAACTTATCCTGAACGCCAACTCAGTCATTAGTACCATGCCCTTCAGCGGCCCTGTCACAATGGCCAACGACATTTTCAACCAGCGGACGGCACTTGCAGGAAATAATGTGGCAGGCATGGCCTACTGCAATTCAGCCACTATCGAAGCAGGAGAACCTTCCGAATCCGGCGGGCGCACATTCTGGTGGTCCTACACACCTGCGGCGAATGGGCGTTTGAGCCTCGCTACATTGAATGGAGATGCCAGAAATCAGCATCTCGCTATCTATATCGGGAGCGCGGTTAACAATCTGAAACATCTTGAAAGCCAGTTTTACTATGACGCAGGGAACCCTGCCATCCGTCTTCCCGTCACTGCAGGCACAACTTATCAGATCAGTCTGGGAGGCTACGAAAACACCTACAATGTGGGGGCGCTTGTGCTCAGCTTGGCCTTGGACACCGCCGCCGACGTTTCGGGTCTTACGATCCCCAACTCGGCTACCCTAGCTAATGATATGTTTGCGGCTCGTGTCGAACTCAGCGGCTCACATGTCAGTGGAATCGGTTACCTCAGGCCCGCCACCAGCGAAGCAGGTGAACCCGCCGAATTGGGATCCAAAACTATTTGGTGGACCTACAAGGCCACCTCGGATGGAAGGCTTACTCTCACAACAAATGGCAGCACCACCCACGACAAGAGTGTCGGCATTTATCTCGGGAACAGTGTTTTCGGCCTGAAGGAGGTCGCCCACTACAGCTCTAACTTTATAAGCCCGAATGTCACCTTCTCTTTCCCAGTGACGGCAAACACAGACTATCAGATCGCAGTAGGAGGAGACGGGCATATCGTGCTAACTCTCACGCTGAATGTCAACGTGGACGTAACCGATCTGAACATCCCAAATTCCGCCACCATCCAGAACGATGCTTTTGCTCAGCGGGTGGCATTGAGCGGCAAAGAGGTCAGTGCCATCGGCTACACCGCCAGCGCCACCAATGAGATCGGTGAGCCGACCGCCTCCGGGGCCAAAAGCCTCTGGTGGACCTACACGCCACCCACCGCCGGGAGACTCATCATCAGCACGCAGGGTAGCGACAATTTTGGCAAAACCGTGGCCGTTTATCTGGGCGAGAGTCTGACTGGACTCAGGCTCGTCGCCAATGTTGCGACCAACCAGTACAACTCTAGCACCGGCAACGTGGTCGCCTTCAGCCTGCCAGTCACCGCCAACACGAACTACCAAGTGAGTCTGGGTAACATGGCCTCCTATGGCGCAGGAGACGCCGCCGTCATCAGCTTCAGTCTCGATGACGAGAGCGACATCAATGACTTAAATCTAGGAGCGCCCGCCTCCGCCGCGAACGACCTCTTCGCCAGCAGCACCGTGCTCAGCGGAGAAGTCGTCAGCGGCATTGGTTATGCCACGGGAGGCGGCAGGGAGGCTCTGGAGCCCGCCGCCACAGACGAACGCACCCTCTGGTGGAGCTGGACCGCGCCGAATGATGGGCTCGCCATGGTGGACACGACCGGCAGCGATGTCAGCAGCGGCGGCTCATCCATTCAGAAATGGGTCAGCGTCTGGGTCGGCGGCAGTCTCAGCGGCCTGAGCCAGGTGGCACTCTCAGCGCGCTCCACCACCCCCGGCGTGCTTTTCCCCATCACCGCAGGGCAGGTCTATCGCATCGCCGTCGGCAATGACTCCAACACCGCCTTCCCCACCAGCAGCGTCGTCATGTCCATCGTCTCCGCTCCATCGTCCCCCGTGCTGGCGGCACCGCTCGTGTCCAGACTCGTGCGTTTGAATGAAGCCATCGTGCTGAATGCCACTGCCAGCGGGCTGGGCGTGGCCTGGCAGTGGACAAAGAACGCCAGCATCATCTGCAGGCCCCGGCGGCACGACGAACAGCACGGCGAACATTGGCATCGTCAGCGGAGCTGCGACTCCCGTCAGCGTGAATGAAGGCGGGAACATGGAGATCACCGTCAGCGCAGCAGGACCGGGCCTCACCTATCAATGGTATCGTGACGGTGTGATCATGATGCCTGGAGACCCACGCATCAGCGGGATCAACAGTCCCACGCTAACCATCACCGGCATGACTGCACTGGATGCCAGCGTGTACCATTGCGACGTCTCCATGCTGGATGCGCAGAATCCTGACATGCTCACCCTGAACAGCGGCCCCTTCACCGTGAACGGGTCCTTTAAACCTGTCGCCATCGGCGGCGGCCCCTACGTCTGGCATGTCGGACGCCAAGTCTCCGTCGTCATCGGCACCCGCTACGGCGCAACCAGCCTGAAGATCACCGGCCTGCCCAAAGGCGTAACCTACAATCCTGCCAGCGGCCAGATCTCAGGCATCCCCGAAACGGCCGTCGCCTCAGGCACCTTCAGGGTCACCGCCTCCAACGGCCTCGGCTCCGGCCCCGAACGCAGCTACGTTTTCTCCATCACCGGCTTCGACACCGATGGCATCGGCACCTTTAACGGACTGATCACCCGCAGCGACACCTTTACCGACGCCAAATACGGCGGCAGCCTGAATCTCGTCACCGCAAGCAGCGGGATATTTACTGGCACGATCAAGCTCGGCACTGCGACACATAAAATCAAAGACCGACTCCTCGATACTGGTGCTGGTACGGCGACGGCCCTGGTCACCATCCCACGAGCCGGTAAAGCCGCACTCACCCTCAATCTTGAAGTCGATCTAACCAACGGACATCTCACGGGCACACTCGCCGATGGCAGCCAGAGCACACCCGTGGAAGCCTGGCGTAGCATCTGGACGAAAACGCAAACGCCCGGCCCCCTTGCCACCACATTCACGGCAGCACTCATGCCCCCGGAACCCGGCGTGGGAGAGACCCTGGACTACCCGCGTGGAGATGGCGTCAGCTTCATCAGCATCAGCCCGCTCGGCATCGTCACATGGAAGGGCACACTCGCTGACGGAACCTCCATCACCTCCAGCACCACCATGGGCCCCGGAGGTCAGATCCCCCTGCATATCATGCTCTACAGCGCCGCCGCTCCCGGAAGCATCACCGGCTGGACCGCGGCTACGCAGCCCGTCAGCGGCGATCCTTTGCTCGATGGCTCCGCCCGCTGGAGCAAGAGCCAGCAGACCACCGGCAGCATGGCTTACAGGTCTGGCTTCACCCCGCATGACCTCACCATCTCAGGCAGCAGATTTATCAAGCCCACCAGCATCATCCTCGGCATGAATGACCAGCAAGGAAACGCCCGGATCACCTTTGCGGAGGGCGGACTCGATGCGCCTGTCAGCACGCACTTCACCATTACCTCCAAGAATATCCCAGTGCTCAAAGACGTCACCTCACCGGTAAAGTTTACTTTCAAGCTTAACGCCACCAGCGCAGCGAACCTCGGCCTGATCAGCGGCAGCTTCGATATCCTCGAAGCCCCGCCATCAAAAGTAAAACGCACCGTCAAATACACCGGAGCCATCGTGAACCGGCTCGAAGTCGGCACAGGTCACCTCCTCCTGGCCCAACTCCCCGGCGCGGCCACTTCACCGCTGTTATCCGGCTGGATGGAATTGCAGGCAGTGGAGTAATTCCTGCTCATTTCGCCGCAACTTCGCCTGAATAATCTCGAATGAACCAGGCGATCCCATACCCGAGTCATGCCTGATCCAGATCCCAAAGACCCCATTCAGCCCCCACAACCCGAAGTCTCGCCCGGCGAACTCCTCGGGAGAGCCTTGGAGTCACGGCCTTTCACAGGCGACCCGCAATCTTGGGAGCCGCCGAGCCCTCAGGCCTTGCAGGCGCAGCTTCCTGGTTACGAAGTGCAGCAGTTCCTCGCCCGAGGCGGCATGGGGGCCGTCTATCGCGGTGTGCAGCTTTCACTGGGCCGAACGGTCGCCATCAAGATCCTACCGCCCTACCTCAGCCAGTCTGACCCGCAGTATGCTGAGCGCTTCAAGCAGGAAGCGCGCGCCATGGCGCAGCTAAACCATCCCGGCATCGTCTCCGTCTATGACTTCGGCCAGATGTCGGACGGCACCCTGTTCTTCGTCATGGAGTTCATTGATGGTACTGACGTGGCGCAGATGGTGATGAAGCATGGCCGCGTGCATTCCAGTCACGCCATGGCCATCGTCGCCCATGTTTGCGATGCTTTGCAGTATGCCCATGAGCACGGCGTCGTGCATCGCGACATCAAACCCGCGAACATCATGGTCGGCTACGATGGGCGCGTGAAAGTGGCGGACTTCGGTCTGGCGAAATCCCTCACTCGCAATCAGCAGCTCAGCCTCACGCAGAGCGGTTTTGTCATGGGCACTCCTCACTTCCTGGCACCTGAGGCGATGATGCCTGGCAGCACCTTGGATCACCGCGCAGACATTTATGCCGTGGGCGTCATGCTTTACCAGATGCTCACCGGCAGACTTCCCCAGGGCATCTTTGAAATGCCCTCACTGCAGGTGCCTGGACTCGATCCCCGCTACGATCAGATCATCATCAATGCCATGCGGGAGGATCGTGATCAGCGCTTCCCCAGTGTCCTGCATTTGCGCCGCGCGCTGGATGCCATCATCACCCAGCCCGTGGAGCGCTCCGAAGTGGCTCAGCAGACCGTACCGCCCTCGGTGGTCGCACCTGAAAAAACCGTGAGCAGACCCGTAGCAGAGTCGAGTCAAAGCATCCCCCAGACGGCGGCCCCGAAACCCCAGCCTGGCCAGCATTACTACCGCCCACCTCAGGTCAGCGCCCCGCCTCCCGCGAAGAAACAATTTCCCATCTTTTGGTCCACTGCCGCTGTGCTCGCCATCATCGCAGGCGGTTATGGATGGATGCAGCGGAAGACGGGGAGTGACCATCCGCCCATGCCCGCTGTGGCATCTCCTGCCGAGCCCAAGTATGTCCCTTCCGTCGTGCAGGACTCCGGCAGACCCGCCACACAAGTGGCTCCGACACCGGTGCCCATCGTCCGCAGTATGCCGACCGCACCCACGGTGCCGCCTGTCCAGTCTGCGCGCCGCAGCCCGGGTCCAAAAAGTCCCGATGCCCTCAATCTCACCCAACCGCTCCAGCTCGGCCCCGTGGGCGCTCTGATCATTCAACAAACCCCCTACAACAAAGCCACGGTCGCAGAAGCTGTCGAATATCTGCGCCATAAAAGTCGTGAGCTCGATCCGAAGAAAGAGGGACTAGAAATCCTGCTGGATGAGACCATCACAGATGACTTGTTCAATATCACCCTGGATCTTCATCGACTGCCCGTGAGCGAGATTCTGCGCCATGTGGCGCTGATGGCGCGGCTGGATGTCATCCCCGTGGGCAGTGGCTTGAAGCTCACCGCATCTCCCGATGTGCGCCCGCCCTACCCTACCTCTCCCGCCACAGCCCGGCTGGCCCGTGTACTGCGCACGATCTTGCCAAGCATGGTGTTTCAGAAAGCCAATCTTGGTGAAGCCATCGAGTTTATCCGCCTCAAAGGCAGGGATCTTGACCCGCAGAAAGAAATGCCACACATCCTCATCGACCCAGCACTCGACGTGACCACTGGACGCATCAACCTGGATGTCAAAAACGTGCCACTCACCGAGGCCATTCGCTATGTCGCGGAGCTTTCCGATGCCCAGCCCATCTGCCTCGGCGAGGTCATCTACCTCCAGCCAAAGCCACCCACCAGCAGTGCACCCGCACCTGCCGTCGCGTCATTGACGGCAGCGCGACCAGCACCCGTTATCGCCACCCCAACTCGCCCCGCTGAACCACCGCAGCGAGTGATCGACCCCGATGATGCTCAAAGAGCCATGGATCCCGAACAACATCCACACGCGCAAAGAATGGCTCGCTGCCCTGGAGTTTTATTCGCGCGAGGTCATCAAGTTCAGCACCAGCCCGCCCACCACTCTCTGGCGTGAATTCACCTGGCTCATGCCTTTGGCCAAAGCCACCGCAGCCCTCCCTCGCGGCTCCTACAAGCTCAAAACCGTCAGCGCCGCCAAGCTTGCCTTCCCAGAGGGCATCTCGCTCGAGTTCTGGCATGTCGGTGGCAAGGGCTATGAAGATGACCTCGAAGTTTTCGACGAGATCGTCTTCGTCCTCGATAACGCGAACCGCCTTGTCTCCCTCCAGCTCTCTCAAAACAACTACAAGACCCTGAACTGGAAGTGGCGAAACAAAGACAAACCCGATGGTGATCGGAACCCCTACTACAACTTCATGCATGACCGCTCGAATGGGAAAAATGGCCGCCTCGTATTCTACCAGTTCCGCCCCAGCGGCCTGGGTGTCACCAACGTGAAAATCGTGCTCGATGGCAGCGAGAGCAATCATTGGTACCTCGCCGCACCTTTGGCAGACAAGCTCATCCAGATCTCTGAAGCGGTGAAAAAGCAGGGGCTTTAGTGCCGATTCGTCTTCCTGCTGACACTGGCAAATTGATTCCGCGACTGCTCCCAGCACCCTCTCATCTGCGTCCATGAACACAGCCCAATGGTTTTACTCAGACACCCTGCAAACTTACGGCCCGGTTCCCGTGCATCAGCTCACCGCCATGATTCAGGGTGGACAGCTCACCGCGGCCCACTTTGTCATGCCTGAAGGTGGTGGCGACTGGCAGACGGTGGGCAGCTCGCCCTTCGCAGGCTATCTGCCTTTCATGGCTCCCGCCGTGCCGGCAGCACCACCACCAAAAGCAGCCCAGCCCGTCGCGCCTCCCAAGCCTGGCGCGCCGCCTGTCCGCGCATCAGGGAAGCCACAGCCGAAGTCTGCAGCAACTCCGCCCGCCTCGAAAAAAAGCAGCCCGCCAGTCGGGCTCATCGCCGCTGTGGCAGCCATCGCCCTGGCAGGTGCAGGCTGGTGGCTCACCCGGCCTGCCCCAATTTTGGAACGCACGAACACCACCCGCATTGAGGGTGAGGCCATGGAGGTTCTCAAAGTGACCGGCGGTGAGGTGGAACGACAAGGCATGGGGCACTTCCCCACTGGACGGTGGAGCGGAAACTCGCAGCTCTTCTGGACCCATGGAGCCAAGAAATATGTCCTCAATCTCGGCTTCAAAGTGGATTCGGCAGAAGCAGGGAAGCAGCGACTGCGGGCCGTGCTCACTGGTGCCCGTGATTATGCCGTGGTGAAGGTCTCTCTCGATGGCAGGGTCGTCCCTGGCTCTCCCATCGACATGCGGCGGCAGGACATCGTGACCTCCGATATGCTGGACTGGGGCGTCCACCAGCTCACCGCCGGTGCTCATGAACTTCAGTTTGAGATCATCGACAGCACTGCCACCACACCTGAAGACCGCGAGAAGTTCTGTGTGGGCTTGGATTACATCCAACTCGAGCCGCCCACCCCGCTGCCGCCTGTCTCCACCCAACCTTCGCCTTCCCCCGTGCTGGTTGAAAAATCGCTATCCACAGCCATCCCGCTACCAGCCTCCCCCGTCGAAGTCCGCCCTACTAAAGAGAATGGCAAATCATCAGCCATCAAGTTTGTGAACCAGCTCAGCGTGGATGTGGAGATTCAATTCGTGAACTGGAACGGCAAGCTCTCGAACTATGGACGAGTGAAAGCTGGGACTACCCGCAACCAGCATACCTTTGGGGGTCACGTCTGGGTCATCACCACACTGGACGGGCAAAAGCTCGGACTCGTGGAAGGTGAAGACACCGAAAGCACGGTCACCCTGGATTCCAAAGGCGTGCATCAGATCAGATCACCCCAAACGAACATCGCCGCAGTGACTCAGCCACCCGCAGGCAGCAGTAACCTGCGCCCCTCACGCGAGGATGGTGATCCCGCACGACTGCGCTTCACGAACAAGCTCAGCGAGGACGTGAAGATCCAGTTCGTGGACAGCCAGGGAAAGCTTACCAAGTCCTGGAACCTCAAAGCTGGAAGAACGACCAGCCCGCGCTCCAATATTGGTTACGTCTGGCTCATCACTGTCAAAAATGGGACCGGCTCGGTGTCGTAGAATGCACCACAGAAAGAAGCACCGTCATCATCGACACACAGGGCGTGAAGGTGCAGACGGATGTCGTGCCAACCCATGAATCCCTGCAACTGGTGCCACTGGTTCAGTTCGCTGGCACCAATATCGGAGACGCCGTGACTGTACTGCGTCAACGAGCCACAGAAGCCGGGCTCAAAGTGCAAATCGAACTCGATCCTCGAGTCGATCCCAAAGCGGGCAGCATCAACTTTGATGCACGGATAGCACCCATCTCCGAGATCCTGGGGCTCTGCGCTTACCACGCTGGAGTCCGAATGGAGCATCGAAACACCGCCTTCCGCATAGTCCCCCGCTAAAAAGCTGATCCCACGCTTCACTCCCATGGAAAAAGACACCATCGCCGCCCTACTCACGATCTTACTGGCCTCAGCCATGCCAGCCCTCGGTCAGGCCCAGTCGCAGATTCAGATCAACACCAAAGTCCTCAGCTTACCACTGGATGCTGCCGCTCTGCGCGAAGCCGGACTCTCCTTTGATGCTGGTGAAAATGTCTCGAATCTCGGCGTCATCCCGGCGGATAAAGCCGCAGCGACGCTCGCCAAGCTGGAAAAAATGACCGGCTTCAGTCTGCTTAACGCACCCACTGTGACCACGAAAAGCGGGCAACGCTGCACCGCCCAGAGTGTTCGCGAGTTCATCTATCCTTCAGAATACTCCACGGCCAGGTTTTCCCCGTCGCTTGACGACAAACCTGTCCAGTTAAGTCCGGGTCAGGGGATTTCTGCCGCGCCATCGCTTCCCGAGTCATTTCAAATGCGCCCCACAGGCTTTCGACTCGAGGCAGAGCCGGTGCTTGCCCAGGACGGCACCACGATTGAAATGAATCTCGCGCCGGAGCTTGTCAACTTTGCCGGTTTTGTGAATTACAGCAGCCCCATCAAAGCCGTGGTGGCTGATAAAGACGGCAAGTCACAAGAATTCGTTCTGACGGACAACCAAGTGCTTCAACCTGTCTTTGATGTCGTCAAAACAGCGACATCCGCTCGCATTCCCAGCGGTCATGTCCTTGTTCTCGGTGGCGCGAATGGCGGCGCTCTCCCCTCCGCCACCTCGAAGCCCGACCTAAAGCAGGAGGCAAAGCTGGAAGGCAAGCCTACTCATGCGGTGTTTTTCTTCATTCAAGCCAAGGTGTTCACACCTTGAATTTGCTCTATCACCTGAAATCCCCCCTTTGTTCCCGCAGATTCCAGGCGAACCGTCTTGCAGGGGCGCACCCCGAAAAAAGTTGGAGCATTTTGCCTTGCACAGAAAAAGGGGATTGACGCCAGACCACCGATCCCGCTAAAGAACTATTTCCACTAAATTTCCGTCTCCCCAATCTTTCCCATGAGCGAATCCGAAAACCTGCCAACGCCACCCCCCCCGAGCTCGCCGAAAACATCCGCCGTGCCTCTGAAAAAGGAGACTGTGCGCATCACCCTGCGCTCCCGCCCAGGTGAAGGAGCTGTTCAGCCCAGAGAGTCCACCTCTCCGGTGAATCCCGTGACCTCCAGCGTGGCTCCGAAAAAGGCGACCGCTCCGATCCAGCTTCCTTCCGCCCCGCTGCCACCTCCAGCTCCGAAGGCATCAACCTCCCCGGTGAGGCTGCCCCCTCCTGTCATGCCAGCGCCCAGCGCCCCGCCACCGCCCGCAGCGACGGTTCCGTTGGCTCCTCCTCCAGCTCCTGGCGCTCCACCACCTCCTGGTGCTGCCCCTCGCCCGCCAGCGATGCCATCGGCCCCTTCGGCCCCGCGTCCACCTTCGGCCCCATCCGCTCCCCGGATGGAAAGCGGTGCCGCCACGGCTCCTCTAGCGAAGACAGTCCCTCTCAAACCCGTCTCAGCCGCCCCACGGACCCCAGGCACCGGCACCGGTCCGATGGTGGCCGCTCCTGGTGGCGCTCCGACCGCAGGTCTGCCAAAGGCGACCGTGAAGCTACAACAGACGCAGCCGATGTCCCGCCCGAGCATCTCGGCTCCGCCCAGTGCTCCGGTGAAACGCACTGCCTCAGCTGACTCCGAACAGTTCTACAATGATGACAAGGATCCCGAGGAAGGCCTGGTGCCGCTTTCCGTGGTCTGCCTCCTGCTTTCTGCGGTGCTGCTCGTCGTCCAGATGTTTGGCAGTGACCGGGTTTCTTCGGCCAATGATTCACCCATCATGGTTCCTTCGGCCAATCCGGCGAAGTGGGAGCGTCTGAGTGAGGACCACATCTGGAGCAACGACTTCAGCAGAAGCTTGCCGCAGATCCCACAGTAATCTGGCGGTCTCCTCACCAATCTTTCTCCCATTCCAACCTTTTTCCCCGCTGACTTTCATGCCCCTCGCTCTTCTGGTCTTCGTCTTAGCTGTCGCCGCCCTGGCCTTAAACTTCCTCGCCAAAAGTGGTGGGGCGGGTTTCTAGCCCGTATCCGCAGCAAGTGGGCTTTTAGTTTTCTGAGCCACCCTGGTTTCCACCATGTTCATGCCTTCATTGGCTGATTCAGGAGACCTTGGTGGCTTTGTGGTCGGGATTGGTGCGGCCACTTTGGATGACCTTTGGGTGGTGCCTGATTTTTCCAGTACAGAAACTGTGCTCCAAGCCCACGATCACCAAGTCATGGGCGGTGGACCGGTCGCCACGGCTCTTTGTGTGCTTGCCTGTCTGGGACATCGCTCTGCTCTGGTGGACGTTTGTGGAGATGACCCGGCAGGAGAATGCATCCTCCATGAACTGGAACGGTTGGGTGTCTCGACCGCCATGATGCGGCGTGTGGAGACTGCCAGTTCGGCACGGGCGGTGGTGTTTGTGCGTCGTGCGGATGGCGCGAGGCAGATTGTGTTTCAGCCTTCGTCCGCTGGGGATCCCGTGATTGATTCGGGAACGAAAGCGGTGATCCGTGGCGCACGTCTTTTGCATCTCAACGGGCGTCATGAATCTGCGGCACGTGTGGCGGTGGAAGTGGCTGCGGAGGCCGGGGTGATCATCTCCTTCGATGGTGGTGCCGGGCGCTATCGGGAGTCGATTCGCGATCTGATGGAGGCGAGCCATGTGCGCATCGTTTCACGTGATTTTGCCCAGCAGTGGACTGGCAGATCCGAGATCAGAGAGATGCTGGAGTGTCTTTTTCAGCCGCCGGCACAGGTGGTCGTGATCACCGAAGGCATGAGGGGCAGCCATGGGATGTGTGCGGAAGGCAGGATACATCATCAGCCGGCATTTGAGGCATCGCGCCTCGTGGATACCACGGGCTGCGGGGATGTGTATCATGGAGCCTTCCTGCACGGCTGGCTCAGCGGCTGGAACATGCCGGAGTGCATGCAATTTGCCGCGAGGCAGGCGGCGAGGAATGCAGAGGGTCTGGGCGGCAGGCATGTCTGCCTGAACGGACATCCTTTAATTGCGCGCTGAACCTGGGATCGGCCCATCAGGACCGACCCTGAGCCAGCCCTGCCCAGGAATGTAGGCACGTCCGATGGAAGAGCGCGTGACATTTTTCCAGAGTGCCGGGTCTCCGTAAACTTTGACACGGTTCGGGTCTCTTGGTGCCGGGCGTGCCTTTTTTTTCTTGTCTGCGACGGAGCTTATGGCGCCATTCATGCCGAGCTGCGCCACCGAGTCGCTGGCCGTTGTGGATAGCCTGGACGTAGGCGGTGGGCGAACCCCCGAACCAAAGGTGGTCACCTCCAGACTCTCCTCCATGACCAGGGCATCTGCTGCGACTCCGCCCGGGCTGTAGCCGAATTTAAACCTTTCAAGAAGCTCTGCTGGAAGGGTCGTGCTGGGAACTTTGGAGACTCCCTGGGCGTGCTGAAAAATGGTAATTTCAGGGTCCAGGGATTGGATCCTTGCCTGTTTGAGGGTGGTGCCAGTGGTGAGAACGACCTCAGGAATCACCACTCCGAGAGAATCTTCACGCGCCTTTTGAATATTGCTGAGAAAGGCCCTGGCCAGATTGGTGCGGTCCTGTTTGATCAGTTCGATTTCGGCATTCAGCTTTTGATTCTCCTGGTCAATGATCTGACCGGCGGCGATCAGAGCTGCCGCCTCTTTTCGGGCTGCCATCCATGCCTTGGTCTGCTTGATGCCTTCCTCCGCGACGGCGAGCTGCTGCCTGGCCAAAACGACTTCTTTTTGGGCATCATCAATTTCCATCGTATAGGCCCAAAAACTCGATCCGGCGATCACCGCCAGAAGACAAAGGCCATAAACTATAATTTTGCCATCCATTGTTTCGAACTACTTAAACGGATTCGGGCTACTTGCCATACTGATGTTCCATCTCAGCCCGCGTTTTCACTTTGGATACAGATTCAGGGCTTCTGGAGCCAAAGCCTGATGTCACTGGAGTGCTCAGTTGAGGTGCAGCAACGGTTCCTCCAGCACCCACCCTCTGCCAACCTTTGCCTGGGGCATAGGCACGCCCAAGCGATGCTCTCTGACCTTCGACCGGGACTGATGTGGCAGGTTCTGAACTGCTGTAGGTAACAGCTGCCGGAGTCGTGCTTTCAGCTCCCGGAGAGACGACGGGAGCCGAACTCATTCCCAGACGGGCGACTCGGTCACTGGCAGATGAGTTGGCGTTGGAGTTGTAGCTGGTGGGCTTGCTATCATTTCCCAGGCCGCCTGGATTGAAGCCATACCGGAGCCGGTCCTGTATTTCCGGCGGGAGTGCAGCCGTCGGAACTTTGGACACCCCTTCAGAATGCTGAAGGACCGTGATTTCTGAGTCGAACGACTGCACCTTGGCATTCCTAAATTTCGCTCCGGTGGATAAAGTCAGCTCTGGATGCATGGTACCCACAAAAAGACTGCGGGCGCGCTCCACGGTGCTCGTGAACACTTTGGAAACATCACGACGCTGGGTGCGGGCAGAGGCGATTTCGCCGCGCAGAGCCTCATTATCCTTCTCGATGATGGCGGCTGCGGAAATCAGCGCCGAGGCTTCCTTGCGGGCGGTCAGCCAGGCTTTCGCCTGCTTGATGCCTTCTTCAGACACGGCCAGTTGCTGGCGGGCGGAGAAGACATCCTTCTGCGCTTCATCGATCCCTATGGTGTAGGACCAAAAACTCGAACCAGCGATGATGGCCACGAGACAGAAACCGTAAACAAATATTTTTGCATCCATAAGAAGTGCAGTTGTCGGTGAAGTTACTGGAGATGACGGGCGCGGTACTCGTCGAGTTCTTTTTGGAGTGTCTCGACATCTTTTTGAGCAGCGGCTTTTTCATCCGTCAGGCTCAGGGTCTGCTCCCGCAGAGTTTTGATCCGTGCTCGGAGCTGATCCATGTGCGCCTGCTGGGGGTAGTTGTAGGTTCCCAGATTACCGACAGCGGCAGACTCCGCCTGAAGGCTCTTGAGGATCGCGTTTTGTTCGTTGGCAGCGGCCTGGAGCTGGGCGGCCTCCACTTCCAATTGGGCTTTTTTACCGCAACTGGAGAGAAATACTGGAAGCAGGATCAACGCACAGAAAAGGAGACCTGGATGATACTTGGGGGGCATGATCAAATGTGTTAGGGTTCTAATGGGAAGTGCTCAAAATCACAAGCAGCAATCTAGCCATAACCGGAAGATGCCTGTTTTGTGACAGGCTTTCTGACTGAATCTAAATTTTTTTCAGATTTTCCCCATCCCGCCTTGCCCCCACTCTGCCTGACCGCCAAAACAACCCGCCCGGCGGCCCTTTTATTCGAGCGATGCCCGCTGCACCGCTCTCATGCCTTGATCCCGGTAATTTGAACGGCATTCCACACGTTCGTCTCCGCCCATGATCCCGCGCCTGCGCCTCCCTTGTCTGGTCTTCCTCCTCGCACTCTGCAGGCTGGCGCCAGCGGATGATGCTCTTGATGCCTCGCTTGACCGCATCGCCCCCGAACTGAGAAAGTGGGCCACGGTGTGCCTCGTTTCAGAGATGCCACACGGGCATGCCTTTGAATGGCATGACTACCGCGAGACAGGCCGTAGAACAGACTTCTGGCCGGCGAGCACGATCAAGCTCTACACCGCAGTCGCCGCCTGCGTGCGCATGAACCAGAAAGGCTTCACCCTGGATGCGACGGTGCAGTTTGAGCATCAGGAGATGGGCCTGTGGATGCTGGACAGCGCACGCACGATGCGGGAGATGCTGTCCGAGGTCTTCCGCCGCTCGTCGAATGAAGATTACACCCTACTGCTCAGACTCTGCGGCATCGACTGGCTGAACCGGGAGTTTCTGACACCTGACACAGGCTTCGAAAAGTCGGCTCTCATGCGCGGCTATGTCAAAGACCGGCCCTGGGGCTACATCCGCGAGGAAACTCAGCGCCTGCGCGCGATGAGTGCGGATCGAATCACCAAACAGACCTGGGAGCACCGCTGGTCCGGCCACTCCTACGCTGCGGAGCGTGGGGCCACGATCATCGACGCAAAGACAGGCAATGTGACCACACCGCGAGACCTCGCCAACTGCCTCCGTCGACTCATGTTTCATTCAAAACTGCCCCCGCCCGAACAGTTCGATCTGAGCCAGGAACAAGTGGATTTCCTTTTGCACGGCGGACACGGCTTCACCGGCCTGGAGACAAAACACGCCGACTCCGGCCCCAGCGCGTGGAAGGATGGGCTGGAAAAAGTCTTCCCCGACGCGCGCTTCTATCACAAGTGCGGGCTCATCAGCGACTACGCGCTGGAGGTGGCCTGTGTGGATGATCGCGCGAACGGCGGCCCCTGCTTTATCCTCGTGCCGGTCATCCATGCAGGGCACGCCACGAAACCGGTCTCAGGGCAAAAACACATCAGTGCCATGAGCCGGGCCATCGGTGAGTGGGTGAAGGCGCGTCAGTGACTCAAACTTCCCGAACTCGCCTGTTGCTCCGCAGGGCACGCCGCCGCTACAATCGCTCCCCGCCATGAAGAAGATCCCTTTCACCTCTCGCCGTCAGTTCCTCACCACCAGCTCCGCCGCGCTCGGCTTCCCCATGTTCGTGCCACGCTCCGTCTTCGGCGCGGCAGGCCGCCCGGCTCCCTCGGAGCGGATCACGGTGGGTGCCATCGGCTGGGGCACCATCGCCGGGGACTGGACGCCTTCGTTTCTAAACAATGATAAATGCCAGGTCATCGCCGTCGCAGACCCGATGAAGGAGTACGGCCACTACGGCTACGATGGCAAGGAAACCGGAGGTCGGGAGGCCGGGAAAAAAATCATCGACGCGCACTACTCGCAGTCTGCGAACAAGCCCGCGAAGGTCTGCACCGCGTATGCCGACTTCCGCGAGATGATCGAGAAGGAAGACCTCGACGCCGTGCAGGTCTCCACGCCGGACCATT
>CAYMHJ010000019.1:0-9411 GCA_964390165.1 uncultured Prosthecobacter sp.
TCCCGCGAAAGGGCTCGTCCCCGCGATCACCCTGGCCCAGCGGCTGGGATTGAGCGGCCCGGCGAACCTGTTCAGCGTCGAGCACAGCACGATCACCAGCGCTTCCTACAGTGAGCTTCCAACGACACTGGCCCTGCCTGGCACCACAAGCTCGGTCAGCATCATCGTGCCATCGACGACACCCGCGAACCGCACGAAATGGAAAATCGCGATCACTCCGGCGACGGGAGCCTTTGTTGGCAGCTTCGAGCTGATCGATGAAGGCAAAAAGCGCCAGGTGCCTTTCACCGGAATCCTCCGCCAGCCGCCGAGCACCGACACCAGCGGCCTGATCGGCGATGGTAACTTCCAACTGCCCTCACTTTTACCCGCGCCCAACAACCAGATCAGGTCTGGTGAGGTGGGCTTCGGGCGGTGAGATCCTGCCCGCGCCATCCGCATCATCACTTTGCATCCGGGGCATTCTGTGGAATGACAGCGCCACACCTTTCCACACCTCATGACCAAGCACTACATCTGGGACGCCTACTTCGCTGAACTCTTCGACTCCTGCGTGCAGGAGTATGATGAAGGTAACAAGGATTACACGGGCTGGTTTACGGAGGAGGATGAGGACTTCCTGGATGCCATCGGCTGCAAGGCACGCGAGATTTTCGACTTCATCGAGGACCACTGCGTCTCCGATGGGCAGGACCCGACGGCGACGACGGCGCTGCTGGTGACGGCGGTGCGGCGGGACTATTTCCTGACGATCCAAAAAGGCATCCCGAGCGAAAAGATCGTGCCAGCGCCAACCCTGCCTGCAAAAACGGCGGAAGTGGAAGGTATCGTCTGGCTGCCGCGCATCATCGTGAAGGCCCGTGCGAAGTTGCGCGGTGAGATGGACCCGGACACGATGTACTGCTGCGGTGGTGACCGCGCCTTTCTGGCGAAGCATGACATCCATCCCGCCGACTTTCTTCGCGTGGTCTGGGCCGCCGGGGACGATGACGCAAAGATCATCGCCTATGTGAAGTCCCGAGCCGCATGATGATCACCTCTTCCGAGAGCGGTGGTGGAGCTAAGGGGATTCGAACCCCTGACCTTCTCATTGCGAACGAGACGCTCTACCAACTGAGCTATAGCCCCAAACAACTCTATGCCGAACCTACTAGGCGGCATTCGATGATTGTCCAACGTGGATTTGACGCGGCGACTTTCATGCCGGGGCTTGAGCTTCAATGAAGGAGCGGATATGAAGATCATCTCTTCGTCCTTTTTTACACCCTTCCGTATCTCCGGTGCATCTGCCTTTCTCATGTCCTTCTGGCTGCTCAAATCTGAACCTGATGTCTTTTCCTTCGATCACCTCAAGGCTCGTCCCAAAAAGACGGAACCCTGGAATGGCGTGCGCAATTATCAGGTCCGCAACATGATGCGTGACCAGATGGCGGAGGGTGATCTGGGCTTCTTTTACCACTCGAGCTGCCCGGTGCCGGGCATCGCGGGCATTGTCAAAATCGTCAAGGAAGCCTACGCTGACCACACGCAGTTTGATCCCTCTTCTGAATACTTCGATGCGGGCAGCAGGCGTGAGGATCCCCGCTGGCTGATGGTCGATGTGAAGTGGGAGGCTGACTTCAAGACCTTCGTCACTCTCGATATGCTGCGCGCGGAGCCGAAGCTGGCTGACATGCTCATCCTGCGCCGTGGCAACCGCCTTTCCATCACCGAGGTGGAGCCGAAGCACTGGGATCTGATCTGCAAGCTGGGCGGGCTTTGATCAGGGCGTCACCAGGACATCCTTCACCTTCAAGGTGCCAAAGCTGAAGCCCACGCTGAGGTTCGACTTTGCCCGCGCCAGAGAGGCGTGTTCGTAAGTTTTTTCGAAGTCACCGATCTTCACCGTCGCTTTCGTGCCGCCCAGGGTGATGACCACTGGCACCCATTCTCCTGCCTTCAGCGCCAGGGATTTCTCCTGCGCTAGGGCGACGGATTTGTGATCCTTGGCATCCGCAGGAAAGGCGCGCATCCCAGTGCCTGCCGCACTGGTGACGAAACGGAAGACATGCCCGTCTGTGCCATTGCTGGTGAATACGACACTCTTCACCGCTGCATCCGCCTGATAGCTGAAGCGGATCGTGGCATCGGTGTAGGTGAGATCGTAAAAGATGATTGGGCCGTGATCCTTGTTCTTCTTGTAGAGTTCATCGTCCTGGGTGCAGCTCGCGATGCCTTCGGCGAGCTTCCATTCACCGCGGACGGCTCGCCGCGGTTCCAGCTTGGCCACTGAAAAGTCATCTTTGAGCAAAGGTGAGTCAGCAGCGATGGCATGACTGATGAGGAGAAACGAGAGGGCAAGTGTGCGGAGGATCATGGGGTGCTGAAACAGGGCGGGTTGTGGCGAACTTTCACTCATCACAGCCAAGCCTGCATCTCCGCTGGCAGCGGGCACTCCCAGGTGCGGCTGAAGCTCGGTGTCTCGATCTCCAAGCGATGAGAATGCAGCGCCTGGCGTGAAGAAAAGATCCGCCGTTCCAGGTCGGGTGTCCAACTGGTGTCGATGAAGTCGAGGTAGCACTGCTCATCGAGCCCGTAGATTTTATCGCCAAGGATCGGCAGACCGAGGTGGGAGAGATGCACACGGATCTGATGCATCCTCCCGGTGATGGGGCGTGCCTCCACGAGCGCCAGTTTTCCTGCACGTTCATGCTCCACGCACTGCAGCGTGCGGAAGATCGTCTGGCATGGGGAACCATCTTCGTGAACCATCTGTTTCACCCAGATAGGCGACTCAGTGACTTCACCTTTGCGCAGGATTGGGGCGTTCAGATCCAGCTCCGCCCACTGTGGCCAGCCATGCACGATGGCGTGGTAGGCCTTGTGGATCCGCCGCTCCTGCATGGCCATGCCAAAGAGGCGCGCAGTGGCGGCATTCTTCGCCACCAGGACTGTGCCGCTGGTCTCGCGGTCCAGCCGGTTTACGATGCTGACCTGGCCGCCATTCGCCATTTCATAAGCCAGCAGATCCTTCAGTCCATGCCAGAGCGTGGGCGCACCATGCAGGCTGCCCGGGTGGATCTGCAAGGGGGCGGGCTTGTCCACGACGATGTAGTCGTCCGCCTCGTCGAGGATGGTGAAATGGGTGTTATGCGCGCGCTGCACGAGTTAGGTGTAGAGGCTGCCCATGTCTTTGCCAACGGCTGTCTTGCCTGTTGGCAGTCATGAGTTTCCATGGCCCTGAACCAGGACGCGTGGTGGAATGGTGGTCCTGCCGCACAAGCGAGAGCGGGTTTTTGGCAATGTTGAGGTTGTTTGTCGGGCTTGCATCCGGGGCTGTCTGGACTCAACAGAGTCAGTGCCCATGACCGCCGACCTGCCCATCACGAACATTTCCTGCTATCTCTTTGCCCCGCTGACGGATCTGAAGGGGTTGCGTGAGCGCTTGATCGCCGTTTGCAAGGAGCGTGGGCTGAAGGGGACGATCCTGCTGAGCACAGAGGGGATCAATCTCTTCATCGCTGGGCCGCGAGTGCTGGTGGATGAACTGGTGGCGGTGATCCGCAGCATTCCAGGGCTGGCCGGACTGGCACCGAAATACAGCGAGAGTGCGCATCAGCCGTTCAATCGAATGCTGGTGAGGATCAAGAAGGAGATCATCGCCTTTGGCGTGGAGGGAATCGACCCGGCACAGTACACGTCTCCCCGCATGGAGGCGCGGACTTTGAAGCAGTGGCTGGATGAAGGCAGGCCGGTGGTGCTGCTGGACACGCGCAATGATTATGAAGTGAAGCTAGGCACCTTCAAAAACGCGCATGTGATCGGGGTGAACAGCTTCCGCGAATTCCCTGAAGCGGTGAGGAATCTGCCGCCGGAACTGAAGAAGCAGCCGATCGTGACTTTTTGCACGGGCGGCATCCGCTGTGAGAAGGCGGCACCATTCATGGAGCGGGAGGGCTTTGAGCAGATCTGGCAGCTCGAAGGCGGGATTTTGAAGTACTTCGAGGAGGTGGGCGGAGATCACTATGACGGTGAGTGTTTTGTCTTTGACCAGCGTGTGGGCGTGGACCCTGGGCTGGAGGAGACGCAGTCGGCGCAGTGCTACATGTGCCAGTCTCCGCTCACGGATGCGGACCAGGCGGACCCGCGCTTTGTGGAGAATGTGTCCTGCCCGTATTGCTTTAAGACGACGGAGCAGCAGATGCAGGCGATGATCGTGAAACGGCATGAGAAGATCCGCCAACTGACGAATCCGCTGCTAGGCAGTGCACCGTATGATAATTACCGCCCGCTAAATGTGCCGAGGCTCTGCGATGGCAAGACGCTGATCGAGGTGCTCGTGGCCATCCTGCCGATGGTGCCGCGTGAGGAGTGGCTGGCCAGATTCGAAAACCATCGTCTGCTGGACAAAGACATGCGTGCAGCCACGGCCGATCAGATCGTGCGGGCCGGTGAGCGCTTCGTGCAGCTCGTGCCTGCGAATGTGGAGCCTGATGTGAATGCGGACATCCGCGTGCTGCATGAGGATCAGGCGATGCTGGTGGTGGAGAAACCCGCACCGCTGCCCATGCATCCCGGCGGGCGCTACAACCGGAACACGCTGCAATACATCCTGGATCAGGTTTATCACCCCTTTAAGCTGCGGGCCTGCCATCGCCTGGATGCAAACACCTCGGGGCTGGTGGTGGTGGCGAGGTCGCGGCACTTCGCCGGGCAGGTGCAGCCGCAGTTCTCACGCGGTGAGGTGGAGAAGCTTTATCTGGCGCGCGTGCAGGGGCATCCGGGGGAGGACAGCTTTGTCTGTGAAGCTCCGATCAGCCGCGAGGCGGGAGCACTGGGCGGGCGCGAGGTGGATGAAGAGTGTGGCGATGAGGCACGTACGGAGTTCCGCGTCATAACCAGAGATGCCGATGGCACCACGCTGCTGGAGGCACGGCCGATCACGGGCCGTACGAATCAAATCCGCATCCACCTCTGGCAGCTCGGCTTCCCCATCCTGGGTGACCCGACCTACCTTCCTGGTGGCAAGGTGGGAGACACGCAGACCCTGGCAGTGGGTGCTCCGCCGATGTGCCTGCACGCGGCGCGTGTGAGCTTCGTGCACCCGCTGTCAAAAGAGCGCGTGACCTTTGAGTCCAGCCCGGCGTGGAGGTAATGTCCGCGCGTCCTTGAGCGCTTATCGACTGGTTTCGCACATTGCCTCGGCGGCCATTCCATCCTCCGCCGGTGTCGTGGATTTTACCGCGCCGCCAGCATACGGACCGCGTAGAGCCTCCCGCATTTCCCGCATCTCTAGGCGGAGGCTGCGGACTTCATCATAGATGGCATCCACCTCATCGCGCTCGTGGCGCTGGTGAAGGTCCATGATCTTCGCACTGATGAAGGCGGTGAGGGTGGCGTAGAGGGCGATCCCGCCCACCATGACCACGGCACCGATCATCCGCCCCTTGATTGTCACGGGAAAGCAATCCCCATAACCCACCGTGGTCACGGTCGTGAGTGTCCACCAAAGGGCATCGTAGCCGGTTTTAATGTTCGAGCGTTCCGCGTTTTCCACGCTCAGGATCATCAGTGCGCTGGTGATGGTGAGAGCCACCGCCACCAGCAGCGTGAGGGTAATGACGGCGCGCGCCGGATCATTCCGGATCACCCGCAGGATGGCCCGACCCGAGCGCACTGCGCGCAGGACCATGAAGAGACGTGTCAGGCTCACCACGCGGCCCCAGCGGAGCGCGTCGATGCTCGGGATGCTGGCCGCCAGATCGATCCAGCCCCATTTTAGATAGGCCAGCTTTGAGGGTGCTGTGATGAGCCTTCTGAAAAAATCGGCGAGGAAGAGCATGCAGATCGCCGTGTCCACCACATGCAGCACGACGATGATTTCGGGATCAAACTCAAACAGCATCTCCGCCACCATGGCCGAGATGACGAAGATCGAGAGACAGGCCAGGATCAGCTCCCATAGACTGACTGACGGGGCGCTGGAGGATGGAGCAGGCGAGTTTGGCTCAGCGGGTTTCATGGTGTGGATTGTGAAAGGATAATCCTGGCTTGGGAAACTCATTTTCAAAGCCTGTCTCCGGCAAGCTGCCTGAAATGAGGACTGCCTGGGTGGCGTTCCCCCCTGGTCCGCGCCGTGAAATCGCAAGAAACCAAGTCTTGCGGTTTTCGGCCCGGCTCCCTAGTTTGCCGTCCCCCACACATGAAAATTGGCGTCAACCTCCTCCTCTGGACCGGTCACGTGACCGAAGAAAACTTCCCCGTCATCGAAAAGCTCAAAGCCGCCGGCTATGATGGCGTCGAGATCCCGATCTTTGATGTCAGCAATCCAGCCCACTTTGCCAACATTGGTCGCGTGCTGAAGGACAACGGTCTCGAGTGCACCGCCGTCACTGTTTTGCCTGATGAAGAGCACAACGCCATCTCTGCCGTGGCTGCGAATCGCCAGGGTGCCATCGACCACCTCAAGCGCGTGATCGACTGCGCTCACAATGCGGGCGTGCAGACCCTCTGTGGACCTTATTACCAGGTGCTCGGCAACTTTACCGGCAGCTACCCGAGTGAGGCTGAACTCGAAGGCGCGGCAGGCGTGCATCGCGCCATCGCTCCCATCGCGGAAGCCGCTGGCGTGAAGTGCGCCATTGAGGCGCTGAACCGCTTCGAAGCCCACTTGTTGAACACGATGGAGCAGGCCGCCAGCTACGTGAAGCGCGTTGATCACGCGAACTTCGGCACGATGTACGACACCTTCCACGCGAACATCGAAGAAAAGAACCCCTTCACCGCCATCGACACCGTCTTTGCCTCCGGCAAGCTGAACCACGTCCACATCTCCGAGAACGATCGCGGCACTCCAGGGCGCGGCCACATCAACATCGCCGAGCAGATCCAGCACCTGAAAAAGATCGGCTACAACGGCTGGATGACCATCGAGGCCTTCGGTGGTGCACTGCCCGACCTCGCCGCCGCCACCCGCGTCTGGCGCGACTTCTTCCCCAGCACTGAGCAGGTGTATGAGGAAGGCATCGCGCTCATCAAGAAGGCGTTGGCTTAAATGTCGAAGCTCGAATGACTAAAACTCTTCCTTTCGTTATTCGCTCACTCGGAAATCGTCATTCCAACCCCGCCAACATCTCGAATCATTTTTCAACCCAAACATCACCATGACACCCACCACCACCCCAACCACACGCCGTGATTTCATCGGCAAAACCGCCGTCACTGCCGGTGCCCTCACCGTCGCCCAATCCGCCTGGGCGGCTGGTAGCGATCAGATCAAAGTCGGCCTCATCGGCTCCGGCGGCCGCGGTTCAGGCGCTGCCAATCAGGCTCTGAGCACCAAGCAGGAAGGCGTCGTCCTTCATGCCATCTGCGATGCCTTCAAGGAAAAGGCCGAAGGCACCCTCTCCAACCTGCGCACCAAGCACGCCGACAAGGTGCAGGTCGATGACTCCCGCATCTTCGATGGTCTCGATGGTTACAAGAAGGTCATTGATTCCTGTGACCTCGTCATTTTGACGACACCTCCCGGCTTCCGCCCATACCACTTCGAAGCTGCGATCAACGCCGGCAAGAACGTCTTCATGGAGAAGCCAGTCGCTGTCGATGCCCCAGGCGTCCGCAAAGTTCAGGAAATGGCCAAGATCGCCGATGAAAAGAACCTCAAAGTCGTCGTCGGTCTTCAGCGTCGCTACCAGAACTGCTACATCGAAGCCCTCAAGCAGGTGAAGGAGCAGAACATCATCGGCGAAATCGTCTCCGGCCAAGTCTATTGGAATGGCGGCGGCATCTGGTTCCGCGACAAACAGCCCGGCCAGTCCGAGCTCATGTATCAGATCAACAACTGGTATCACTTCACTTGGCTCTGCGGCGACCACATCAATGAACAGCACATCCACAACATCGACGTGGCCAACTGGTTTCTCGGCGGTCACCCGCTCAGCGCCCAGGGCATGGGCGGCCGCCAGCAGCGCGTGGACAAGAAGTGGGGCCAGATCTACGACCACCACTACGTCGAGTTCACCTACGCGAACAACGTCCGCATCAACAGCCAGTGCCGTCATCAGGCCGGCGTTTACAATGCCGTGCGTGAAGAGTTCACCGGCACCAAGGGCAAGATCTACCTCATCAACAGCGGTGCCTGCTACGCCACCGATCATGCTGGCAACACCATCTGGAGATACCGCCCGAGCGGTGACGCTGGTGCTGCCGCAGAAGGCGAGCAGAAGGGCAAAAAAGCCCGCCGTGGCACCGACCCTGATCCATACCAGGTCGAGCACGACACCCTCCAGGCCGCCATCCGCGACAACAAGCCGTTGAACAACGCCTACTACGGTGCCGAGTCCACCATGACCTCCGTCCTCGGTCGCATGGCCACCTACTCTGGCAAGGAAATCAAGTGGGAAGAAGCTCTCGGCAGCAAAGTCCAGCACATGCCTGCCATCGTCACCGCTGAAACCGAACCCCCGGTGAAGCAAAACGCCGACGGCTGGTACCCCATCGCCATCCCCGGCCAGAAAGTGGAAGGCGTGGAGATCCTCTAACCTTCAATTGCGAAGCTATCATCAACCCCGGCCGGCCTTGTGCAGGCCGGGGTTCTTCGTTTGATCATGACATGCCCAAGCCCAGATCCACCGCCTTCATCCGCATCCGAGCCGAGGTCATCCGGCTCGTCGCCTTGATCCCAGCGGGCAAATTCACCACTTATGGCAGCATCGCCGTCCATATGAACGTCGTCGCGCGGCATGTCGCCACAGTGATGAGCCGTCTCACGCCTGAGGAATCCGCCGTGCTGCCCTGGCATCGAGTTGTCAGTTCTGATGCACGCATCAGCCAGCACATGCCTGCGGAGTTATCGGCGCTCCAGCGTCAGCGACTCGAAGCCGAAGGTATGACCATCGACGCCCGTGGCTACATTCAGATCTCCGACGCGCACTTCCATGTCGTCGGCCCGCGTCGGGACATCCGCTGGATGTGAAGTGGAGGGGTAAACGTTCGAGGCAAAGGAATGTCTTTGGCTTCGCAAATCTCTTTGGGTATTCTGTGAACGGAAAGCTCCGGGCAATCACGCTCGCCAGCCTTTCCTTTGATCCCCATGAAAAACGCCATCACCTTCCTTGCCATCGCCTCCCTGACCTTCCTTTCCTCCTGCACCTCCTGCCCATTTGGCTGCGAGATCACCCCGAAGGGCAAAGTAGAGCACGTCGTCCTCGTCTGGCTGAAAAAGCCCGGTGACGCCGCTGACCGTGCAAAGGTCATCAGTGCGGCGAAGATGTTCCAGGCCGAGATCAAAGAGATCCAGCACCTAAGCGTCGGCACACCGCTCGCCAGTGACCGCCCGGTGGTGGATGACAGCTTCGATGTCGGACTCGTCATGCGCTTCGCCAATCCTGGAGACCTCGGCACTTATGAAAAGCATCCGGTGCATGTGAA
>CAYMHJ010000019.1:9440-18397 GCA_964390165.1 uncultured Prosthecobacter sp.
TCCAGCCCATCGCGAAAAAGCTGCTCGTTTATGATGTCGTGGCGCAGTAAAGCTCCTGCACTGCCATGAAGCGCCTTTTTCACACCCTCTTCGGATCTCCCCTGAACTATTACGGTGACTCGCGCCAGCGCGGCGGCATCGGCTGTCATCCGCGCATCATCATGGCGCTGCTCATCATCGGCGGCAGCGTGGGGTATCATTATCTTGGCAACACGAAGTACACGAACGAGTTCACCGGCCGCACACAGTACCTGAAGTTCGGCACCCCGCAGGAAGAGATCGCGCTCGGGCTTCAGTCCGCGCCCGGCATGATCCGCGAGATGGGCGGCCAGTCGCGTGATGCCGCCGCGCAGGCGCTTGTGGACAAGATCGGGCACAAGCTCGTGCAGAGCACCCTCGCCAAACAAACGCCGTATCAGTTCGATTTCCACCTGCTCGCCGACCCGCGCACGATCAATGCCTTTGCACTGCCCGGCGGGCAGATTTTCATCACCGAGGCCCTCTTTCGCCTCCTGAAAAGTGAAGACCAGCTTGCCGGAGTGCTCGGGCATGAGATCGGCCATGTGGTCGGGCGTCATTCCAATGAGCAGATGGCCACCAGCGGCCTCTGGCAGGGCATCGCCAGCGGACTCGGGATGCTGCTTTCGGATGGTCAAAGTAACGCTGGAGCACAGATCGCCCACACCATCGCCAACATGCGCGTCATGAAGTTCGGGCGTGATGATGAACTCGAGTCCGACGCCCTCGGCGTACGCTTCCTCATCGAGGCGGGTTACAACCCCGAAGGCATGATCGGCGTCATGGAGGTGCTGGCAAGCGCCGCCAGCGGCAGCCGCCAGCCGGAGATGCTCAGCACCCACCCGAATCCCGAGAATCGCGCCGAAAAGATCCGCGAACTCATTGCTCAATATCGCGCCGGGAAGCGCTGATTCATCGCGCCTATGTCCGACGAATCCCACCACGAGCGCGAGCTGGGCGGCCAGCTCCTCGCCAGCGTCTCGCGTTCCTTTTACCTCACGCTGAAAGCCCTGCCCAGGGAGCTGCGGGAGCCCATCTCCCTCGCCTACCTGCTCGCGCGCACGGCGGACACCATCGCTGATACCGCCAGCGTCCCGGCTCAGGTACGCATCGAGTGCCTGAACGACTTCGAGTCGCTGGTGCAAAGCAGCAATGATGAGGTCAAAGCTCGCCTCAGCTATCGCATCGCCACCGACTTCGTCTCCCGCCAGACCGATGACGCCGAGCGCCGCCTCATGGAGCGTTTCAGTGACGGACTCGCCTGGCTCGCCACCATGCACGGAGCCGGGCTCGCCGCCATCCAGCAGGTGCTCCAGCGCATCATCCACGGCCAGCGGCTCGACATCCAGCGCTTCCCCTCGGATGGTACGCTGCGCTGCTTGTCCACCGATGCAGAACTCGATGAATACACCTGGCTCGTCGCAGGCTGCGTCGGCGAATTTTGGACAGAGATGTGCGCCATCGAGCGGCCCGACTCCTTCGCCTCCGCTGTCACCACCGAGCAGATGAAACTCTGGGGAGCACGCTTCGGCAAAGGTCTCCAGCTCATCAACATTCTCCGCGATCTCGGCGAAGATCTCCGCGATGGCCGCTGCTATCTCCCCGGCTTCAGCGCGCAGGACATCCAGCAGGACAACCGCCTCCTCCTGCCCGCCTGGAAGCACTGGCTCAGTATCTGCCATGACCACCTCGTTTGCGGTCTGAGCTACGTCCAAAATCTCACTGATGGCAAACTCCGCTACGCCACCGCCCTGCCCCTGCTCATCGGCGTGAAAACGCTGGCCCGCATGGAAAAGACCCCGTGGGAAACCCTGCTCCAAGGCGTGAAAATCAGCCGCCTCGATGTTGCCATGATCCTCGCCGAAGCCGCGCTGGCATGCCGGAGTCCCGAAGGCGTGGCGAAGCTTTATAACAAGCTGGCTGGCTGACGAAAGTCTTGGGCTTTGATTGGATCAAGCTACCAGCAACACCACCCAGAGCGCGAGGAAAAGCAGGGCGGTGGCGAAGCGGAGGGTGGCGGTGTGACGCTTCTGGAGGGTGATGAGGCGCTCGCTGCGCAGCCCGGCCCAGGCGCTGATGAAGATCACGACCAGCGGCAGGATGAAGGCGAGATTATAGACGAGCAGGTAACCGACGGCGCTGAGGCTGCCCTGCTTCATCATGTACACGATGGTGGGCAGATAGACCTGACCGGTGCAGGCGAGCTCCAGCAGGCTGATCGAGGCGACCCTGATGCTCCACGCCTTCGAGCTTGGCCTCGCCACTGGATTTGGAGAGCTTCATCTTCTCCAGCGGGAAGACGGTGCGGAAGAGCGGATGCGTGCTGGCGATGCCTTTCAGCGGCAGCCCGGCGAGTACCTTCTTCATCTCGCGGCGGAAGGCATTGTCCCAGTCTTTGTTCGAGCATCCTGCGCTGGCGAGCAGGAAGCCGCCCTGGGTGAGATACTTCTTCAAATTCTCCCGCTCGCGCTGGCTGAGGGTGAAGTCGCCCTCGCCGGTCATCACGATGAAGGGGAAGGCGAAGAGATCATCCGCGCCGAGCTTCACGAACTTGAAGCGCCGCTCGGTGCTGATGCTGGTCTTCTGCTGCACGGTGCTGAGGAACTCATCGCTGAAGCAGCGGGAGGTCTTCGTGCCAGCATAGATTGCCATGCCACACTGGATGGCGCCGTCTTTTGCAGAGACGAGGCCGGACGTGATGGCGAGCAGGGAAATGACGAATGACGAAAACCGAATGACGAAGCAGAGGCGCATTCGCTGGCTTCGTGGTTTCAGGGGTTCGTCATTCGTCATTCGGTTTTTGTCATTCATCTTCATGGTTTGTTCTCCTTGGTGGTTTCGATGACAGCTTCTTCTCCATAAAATTTCCGCACGGCTTCGCGGTATCGCTCGGGGACATCGCGGAGTGAGATCTGGCGGCGGGCGCTGGTGCGCAGCGTGTCGGGACGCACGGCGGTGGTGTTGTCGGAAGAGATGGCAGGCGCGCTTCCAGCTCCGCTGCCACCACGTGGTTTGCTCTGGCCCTGGAGCGTGCTGCTGCCGCCAAAGGCCAGCCGGTCAGGCCCGTAAAGCGGGGCATTCATGAGTGGATCGCCCTCGGTGGAGAAGCCATCGCTGGCATCTCCCTGGCCTGCGCCGTTGGCGGGAGATTGGCCGGGTTTCTGACCCTGACCGCGCTTCTGGCACATGCCAGCGAGCATCTGCGCCAGAGTCTCGGCGAGATCGGGACGGCTCATGAAATGGATGCCGCCGTCCTTGCAGGATTGGCATAGCTGGTTCGGGCTGTTCATGAGCGTGTCCATGCCCACGAGGGCGAGCTGGGAGTTCACGAAGGTGTTTGGGGTGCTGTCCTTCGCCGCTTGCTGGAGGGCGGTCTCCATGTGCCGCTGGATGCCTGCCTGCTCGGCGGCATTGGCAAAGTCGAGCGCTTCTTTTTTCAGTTCTGCCTCATCGGCGGGCAGGGCTTCGGCAGCGGCGCGCAGCTCCGTCTGCCAGGCTTTCCAGCGCTCCAGAACGGCCTGTTGCTGGCGGGAGAGTGCGTCGAGTTTCGCGGCCTGGCGCATGTCGCCAAGCATGATCTGGCGGGCCAGTTCTTCGAGCTGCTTCGTGAGCTGCTGCTGCGCGGCGTGCATGGCTTTGAACTCCGCCGCCATCTCCAAAACGCGTCCGATGGCAGCGAGCTTCTCGCCATCCTGCTGGAGCTTCTGCGTGCGCTGGGCGGCCTCGCCGAGCTGCTTTTGCATCTGCGCGATCTGGTCTTTCGATGCCTGGGGGATCTGCTTCTGCATGTCCTGCATGAGAGCGGCGATCTTCTCCGCCTCTTCGGCTACTTTTTTCTCGGCATCGAAGGCCTGGAAATCCTTCGCGAGTGCTTGTGCCAGCTCCTGCGCCTGCTGCATGGCCTGACGTGCGGCTTCGCGGCTGGCGGGATCGTTTTTCTCCGCTGCTTCGGTCAGGGCAGAGCGGACTTTTTCCACGGCTTCATTCAGCGCGCTGAAGCGGCCACGGAACTCGGCCAGCGTAGAGCGGGCGCGCATGAGGGCGGCGTAGTCCTCATTGCTGATGATCTGAATGCGGCCCACGAGTGAGCTGGCGATGCCCATGAGCGAGGGGTTGTGATCATGCGCCTGGGCGTAAAACTCCAGCGTCTGCCCGGGCTGCACGCCGAGACTTTTCATGGCCAGGGGTTCGTTCACGCCGAAGCTGGTCTCGGCCGCATCGTCGGTGAGTCTGCGGCTGCGATCACGGAAGCCGGTGAGCTTGCGCACGACATCGACCCGGGCGAGCCCGAGGTCGTCTTCGACATCGATTTTCATGGGCACCTCGCTCTCTGGCGTGGCGAGCGTGACACCGGCGGGAGACTCGAGCGTGACGATGGGCGGATTGTCCGGGATGAGCTTTTGCTCGATCTCCACCGGCGTGGCAGAGCTGGCACCCGTGATGTCTTTGAGGTCGATGCGCACGAGGCCGGGCCACTTCACCTTCCAGCTCACGGTGATCTCCTTTTCTCCCTGCGCTCGGGTGGTGACGGTCTCGGGCTTTTCGCGGCTCAGGCTCCGCGGTGGCGTGAGCGTGACCACGCCGCCACTGAGCGGGCGATTGCTGGTGATGCGGGCCTGAATCTCCGAACCTGCGAGCGCGACGAGGTCGCTCGTGCCGAGGGCAAACTCGCGTGTGGGCTGCTTCGAGTAGGCGGGTGGGATGATCTTTAGCGAGAGACTCTCCAGTCGTGGCTGGCGCATGACATCGACGGTGATCCAGCGGCTGCGCGCGCGGCCTGCGGCAAAGGCGACCTGCACGGGCTGGGTGACGCGCTGAAGCCGCTGGCCGAAGCGTCCGCTGCCCATGGCAAAGGCACCCGAGGTGGACACGGGCAGCCCGGCTTCCTCGCGCGTGAGCATGAGCACACCTTCAGGCACTGGCCCGCCGCTGATCAGCACTTCCAGTTCGGCGTCCGAACCATAGACGACCTTTGGATGTGCGGGTGAGATCTCGAATTTCAGTCGGCTGTAGGGCGGGATGTCATCATGTGGCCGGAGCAAACGCGCGCTGATGGTGCGCACGGCAGCGAGATCGGGCAGAGCGAGGGCAGCGATCACAAGCACCGTGACGAGGAGCGTCAGCAGGCCGCCTTTGATCGCTCGCCAGGGTAGCGTGGCTGGGAACCGAAGCTGAGCGATTTCGCGCGTGGCCTGCCAGAGGGCTTTTTCGACAAGGTAGCCCCGCAACGGAGTGAACTCGGCCTGCTGTTCTGCGAGTTCGAGCGCGGTGATCACGGGGCGTCTTTCCGTGAGTGTCGCATCTGCCTGCCGTGCGGCTTCACGTCGGCTGAAGCGCAGCAGCGGCAGGAGAAAGCCAAGCCCAAACGCCGCCAGCACCATCACCCAACCGCGAAACAGCACTGGCCTCACCTCGTCCGCATACGGGAAGAAACAATCCACCACGCCAAGCACGAGCAGCAGCATGAGCGCAGCCGTGAGCGTGTGCAAAAGCGCCGCGGCCAGCATTCCTAGACGCCAGCGAGCCGCGAAGCGTGAGAGAGCGGTGAAGAAGGCGTTCATGGGGGTTTGGTGTGTAGTTCAAAGCAAACCCAGCCGGCGGCGGGACCACCATTCGAGGGCGAGGATGAGGACGAGGAGGGTGAGGAGCCAACTTTGTGGCCACCAGGGATGCCAGGTGGCTTTTTCCTGAGTGCTGGCGGTGGGCGGGGGTGACTCGAAGAGCTTCGTGGCGAGGTCTGTGGCTTGGCTGGCCTGCCAGACATCGCCGTCACTGGCGGTGGCGAGCTGGCGGAGAAAGTCGGGATCGGCGGCGAGGCTTTCCTGCTCGGTGGGCGGGGCGGGGACTTGCAGCAGAGTCTCCGGGCCGGGCTTGTCGCCATTAAAGGCCTGCACGCGGTAGGTGCCGGGGGTTTCGGGCTGGAGCAGCGCGGTCCAGGAGCGGCGGCCTTCGGCATCGGTTTCGGATTCGCTGGCGGTGATGTCCTGCACGAGCTTGCTGTCTTTAAAAAGGCGCACGCGGGGCTGCGGCACCTGGCTGCCACCACGCCAGCCGATGGCGGCACGCACGCTGCGGCCGAGCTGGGCGGTGGACTCGCTGAGTCGCAGGGACAGCTCTTGTCCGGGGAGGAACTCGGCGTAACTGGCGGTCCATTGCAGGAGCTGGGTCCAGAATTCCTCATACATATTGCCGAGCTTCCGCGCCTGGGGATCGAAGTCCCACTTCCACAGGCCATCGGCATTCAAAGCCACGACGACTCCGCGCCCGAAATGGCGCGCGGTGAGCAGTGGCACGCGCTCTTCACGACCGGCGGCGGGTTTCACGCCCATGGCCATGACTTGAGTAAAAGGCTTCAGCCTCGCCACTTCGGAGACATCTTTTAATTCAGGCAACTGCCGCCAGAGCGGGTCCTGTGCTTCGGGCAAAGCTTGACCGAAAAGACCAGCGGCCTCGCCGACACTGCCGGGTTCGAAGCGGAAGTCGCCCTCAAGCGCGGTGCCCCATTCCACGGGCTCCAGCGCTTCAAGTCCGGGCAGACGACCGGCATAAGATTTCCCTCGTGCGAGCAGGAGAGCGCCGCCGCGATCACGCACGAAACTCTTCAGCCCTTCGAGCCGCTTTTCATCGAGGAAACCTTCCGCGCCTTTGCCGAGCACGATTAGGTCGAGCTGGGCGAAGTCCTCCGCCGATTCAGGGAAGGTGGAAGCGCTGTCAGCCACGGGCTCGCTGCTGCCGCCATCGACACGGAAGTAGCGCTCTTCATTGAGCCGGTAAATGGCGCGCACGTCCATGAAGCCCTGCTCGCGAAGAAGTTGCGCGAGGAACTTGCTGTCCCAATACGGCGCACCTTCAGCGATGAAGACGCGCGTGCGGCTGGTGAGCTGCTGGACGCGGAGGCTGTCTTCATTGTTGCGGGTGATGTCCTCCCCCTGCTGCACGGGCGCGAGCACGCGGTAGTCGCCGCCGGGCAGTGTGGGCACCTCGAGGGTGACGAGCTGCTTCTGGCCGCTGTCCAGTTCCACGGCGCGTTCGGCGTGGCGTTTGCCGCTGGCATCCACGAGCTGGAGCGTGGGCTTGATGAGGCCGAGGCCGCGATTTTCCACCTGCACGCTGATGCTGACGGGCTTCTCCGGCAAAGCCATGACGAGGCGGCGGGTGACGCGCACGATCAGATCCCGCCCGCCCCAGTCGCCACCGAGCGGCACGACATGGATGGGCACCTGAGCGGCGCGGGCTCGCAAAGTAAGTTCGGCGGCGGCATCGGGGCGGGTCTGGCGTCCGTCGCTGATGAGCGTGATGCTGGCGAGCCGCCGCCCGAGGCCGGAGGCACCGCTGAAAAGGCCGATGCCGCTGTGGACGATGGCGCTGGCCTGACCGTCGGGTTTCAGGCCAGGTTTCATGGCATCGCCTTCGAGTGCATCGCTAAAGGTGAATGCCTGCACTTTCTCGCCTCCTGCATTGACCAGCGAATCGGTGAGCCCGAGGCCGGTGGACCAGCGGGTGGAATCACCTGCATCCCGCACGGCCATGGAGGCGCTGCGGTCCAGCAGCACGGCGTGAAGTTTTTCCTCCTGCTGCTCCGGCTGCCGCCACTCACCGGGGTTCAGCAGCACGATGGAAAGCGTGATGAAAACGAGGCCCCGGAGCGCGGTGAGACCCGCGCGTTTGCCGAGATCCAGGGTGCGCCCCGCGCGCCAGCCCAACCACCAACCGAGCAATGGCACTACCACGAGGGCGAGCCATGGCCAGGGTTCGGGGATGATGGGGGAGAAGGTCATGGCGTGGCGACTTGGATGGCGCTGCGGGCGACGAGACTTTCCAAAAGCAGGATGATCAGGACGAATCCGAGGCACCAGGGCCAGAGCGGCAGGCCATCGCGCTGCGCGGCGAGTGCGGCGGCGGCGCTGAGGCTGATGGCGCTGCCAGTGCCGAGGGTGGTGGGATCGAGCGTGCGGAGGTCGCTCTCGGCATCGGCGGGGAAGTTCAGGCTGGCTCGCTCGGCGGGCTGAGCATCGACGAGCCAGCGGTAATTGCCTGGCGAAAGGGTTTCGCGAGCGCGGAACAAAGGCGGCGACTGCGTGGCGTCCTGAGTCAGCGGATGCTCGGTGCCGCTCTCGTCCTGGAGCCGCACCTGATCTTCCGCCACGGGTTGCTGCGGCTGCCAGAGGAGGTTCTGCGGTGGCAGGAACTGACGCGGCACTTCACCGACGGCGCTGCTTTGACTGTGATGCAGCAGCAGCTCTCCGAGCAGCACGAGAAAGGAGGACTGCTGCACACGATCACTCACGCGTTCGTCGAGCGGCATGTTCCAGAGGATGAGCCAGCCTTTGCCCGCGCGCTTTGCGGCCAGCGCGGGCACGCCGTCAGCATAGCGGATGAGGTGCGTGTCGGCCTCGGTGCTCAGCTTCAGGCGCTGCCAGAGATTGCCGGCGGCGGGGTCGCCATACTCACCATTGAGGAAAAGCTGCCAGAGCGGGTGTTGATCGCTCGTCGTCTGCATCGTCCATGGCTTGTCACGAGTGCGATCACGGATCTCCATCTGCACACCGGCCTGCTGAGCGGCGGCATCCCAAAAGGCCATCCAGGCACTGCCATTCCAATCCTCTCCGGGTTGGCAGATGACGGTGGCGCCACGCTCGGCGGCCTGTCGCAGGGCGCTAGCTCGCTCCGGCGGCGACAGCACGGCGAGCAGCACATCGGCCTGATCCGCCGTGGCACCCGCGCCTTTCAGCCAACCGAGTGCGGCGAGGGCACGCTGCCAGAGCTGGAAGCCGGGGTCTTTCGCAGATCCTTCGGCATGGACGCGCCAGTTTTCCCGAACTTCGAGTGTGGCAAAACGGCGGTCATCGGCAGGAAAGGCATCTTCCGGCAAAGAAGCCGCGATGCCGTGAAGTCCGGGCGCGCCGCTGGGCACGCGGAACTCGGCCACGCCCTCGCCC
>CAYMHJ010000019.1:18407-37108 GCA_964390165.1 uncultured Prosthecobacter sp.
CAGGGTGATGGCGCGGGACTGGCGCACTTCGGCAAAGGCGAGCTGGACGGTGGTCCGCTGCTCAGCGCCGGAGAAGTTTCGCACGCGGCAGAGCACGCGTGCATCACTGCCGCTGACGGGGCGCTCAGGCTGGACGGTGAGGCTGGTGAGGGCGGCGTTCACGGCTTCGCTTTGCGCCACGGGCAGGGTGAGAAGTTTTACATTTGGCGGGATGCTGAGCGTGGCGGACTTCCAGGCGCTGCTTTGGAAATCACTGATGAGGTAGAGTTCCTTCGCGCCTTCACCGCGCCCGAGTTGATCCATGGCAAGGCGCATGGCCTCGGAAACATCACCTGGCTCGATGGTGCTCTTGGTTCGGCGCAACGAGTCGCGCAGCGCCTCCACATTCACCGAAGGATCGGGAAACTCCGCCGCTGGCCGCGCATCCAGCCAGATGACATTCGCCAGGGTTTGTGAGCCCGCGCTTTTCAGCACATCTCCGCCAGCCGAGGCCGCGCGGGTGAGGCGTGACTGGCCCTGCTCCACGTAGTTCATCGAGGCGCTGCGATCGACGACGAGTACGAGCGTCTTGCGCGCATTCGTCGCTGTGAGGCTTGCACCGCTGAAGAGCAATGGCTGGAGAAAGGCGGCCACCAGCGCGGCGATGGTGAGCGTGCGCAGGAGGAGCAGCAACCAGTCACGCGGCTTCCGCACGCTGGCCGTGCGCCGCTCCACCTGCCGCAACCATTGCAGCGAGGGGAATGGCTGCTCGCGGGGCCGTGCCTTCGCAAACAGATGCGCAAGCACCGGCACGGCAATCAAGGCCGCGAAGGGGAGCAGAGCTGGATTGAGAAGGGAGAAGGTCATTGGGTGATGCGATCCAGCAATGAAAAGTAGCTCTCGTCGGTGCGGGCGAGCATCCAGTCCACGCGGCGGGAGGTTGCGAGGCTGCGCAGGGTCTGGATGCGCTGGCGCACGGCCTCGCGATAGCTCTCGCGCACTTGCTGGCTGTGGATGGTGAGTTTTTCGCTGGTCTCGAGATCGGTGAAGCGGGTTAGGCCGATCTCGCCGAGGTCGAGTTCCATCGGCGTGAGCACCTGGAAGAGATGGATGCGGAAGCCGCGATGGATGTAGGGATTGAGCGCTTTGAAGACGGCGGCGGGGTCTTCGTAAAAGTCACTGAGGATGACGAGTGTGCCTCGACGATTCAGCACTGGCAGTGAGCGCTCGAGAGCAGCGGCGAGTGAGGTTTTCTGCCCTGGCTGATTGTTTTCAAGCGCGCTCAGACACTGATGCAGATGCGTGCGCGTGCTGCCCAGCGGCAGTGAAGTGCGCAGGCGGTCATCGAAGAGTTGCAGGCTGACTTTGTCCGTCTGCCGGACGACGAGCCAGGCCAGACAGGCGGCGAAAAAGGAGGCGTGGTCGAGCTTTGTGATGCCCTCTCCACTGACGGGAAAGCCCATGCTGGCGCTGCTATCGACGAAGAGGTGCATCTCCATGTTGGTCTCCTGCTCGAAGGTCTTTAAAAAGACGCGATCAGTGCGGGCAAAGACCCGCCAGTCCACCAGCTTCGGGTCATCGCCCGGCGTGTAGCCGCGATACTCGTGGAATTCGATGGAGGAGCCGCGCTGTTTCGAACGATGCCGCCCGCTGAGCCAGCCCTCGACCATCAGACGCGCGGAAAGCTCGTAGTTCCTGAGCTTGCGGAGGTCCTCGGGTTTGAGGTGCTTGAAGGTGGCGGGCATGAGGGGGGAATGACGAAATCAGAATGACGAATAACGAAGAGTCAGATCTTCGCGAGCAGGTGGGTGACGATTTGCTCGACGGTGATGTTGTCGCCGGTGGCGTTGTAGTTTGGTAGGATGCGGTGGCGCAGAACAGGGGCGGCAACGGCTTTCACTTCCTCCATGGAGGCGGCGGGCTGGCCGCGCAGGAGGGCGAGAGCACGGGCGGCGCGGACGAGGGACTGGGAGGCTCGTGGTCCGGCACCCCAGGCGATGTAGTTTTTGACGAAGTCATCCGCCAGCTCGCTGCTCGGGCGTGAGCGATGGGTTAGCTGCAGGATGGCCTGGGTGACATGATCGGGCACGGGCACGTCAAGCACGGCCTCCTGGAGCTGGATCAGTCCGGGCGCATCGAGCACGGCATCGGCGGTGGGGGAGGCTTTGCCCGTGGTGCGGGCGAGCACTTCTGCCTCCTCGGCCATGGTCGGGTAATCGAGTTTGAGCTGGAAGAAGAAGCGGTCGAGCTGGGCCTCGGGCAGCGGGTAGGTGCCTTCGTGCTCGATGGGGTTCTGCGTGGCGAAGACGAGGAAGGGCTCCTCCAGTGCACGCGTTTTACCCGCGACGGTGACCTGCTTTTCCTGCATGGCCTCCAGCAGCGCGGCCTGGGTTTTCGGCGGCGTGCGGTTGATCTCATCGGCGAGGATGAGATTGGCAAAGATGGGCCCGGGGACGAAGTTGAAGCTGCGTCCACCGCCTGGAGTTTCCTGCAAAACCTCGCTGCCGAGGATGTCGGTAGGCATCAGGTCTGGCGTGAACTGGATGCGCTGAAACTTGAGGCCGAGGATCTTACCGAGCGTGGATACGAGCAGGGTCTTTGCCAGTCCAGGCACGCCGACGAGCAGGCAGTGACCGCGGCAAAGCAGGGCGGTGAGCATCTGCTCGACGACGACGTTTTGCCCGACGATGACGCGGGCGGTCTCCTCGCGGATGCGAGCGGCTTGTTTCAGGACATGGTCCCATTCGGTGTGGGTGGATAGCGGTGGTGGTGACATGGCGGTGATGGGTAGCTACTTGGCGATAATGTCGGCGGGGCTGACGGAGATGAGGCGGATCATGACGTTGCCGCGAGCTGGGCTGGGGTCTTCGTTGCTGAAGCTGTCCTGGATGGTTTTCCAGGCCTGGGACTCCTCCTCGCGCTTATGTTTCATGAGTTCAGCAGCGGCTTGGAGTTCATCGTCTGTCGGCAATGCGGGGGCTTTGGCGATATCCGTAACGGGTGTGTCAAAGGTGGTCCAGTTGGCATGACTGCGCCCGTTGCTGAACTGCCCGCTGACGATGCGTTTGGCGAGCTTGGGCATGGAGTCGCCGAGCCCCTGGCGGAGGTCATGGAAGCTGCCTCGAGTCCAGTCAGTCAGCTTTGCCTGAGGCACTATGCTCAGCTTCCAGCCGAAGATGAGGGTAGGTCTCATAAGATGGAGGACGAGGACTTTGCCGGACTCGGACTTCGCCGCCTGCTGGGTCAGTCCGAGGATGGTTTCATGGCCCCAGGCTTTGCCCAACCAACCTTGCCAGAGAGCGGCTTCGGCACTGTCGGCACACTCGATGGTCTGGATGGCGCCGAGGTAGCTTTTCCATGAGGCGGGGAGTTCATCTGGGCGCTGGAGATACTCGCTCAAAGCCATGAGCTGGGGAAGGCTGAGCTTCGCGATCACCTCGCGCATTTCCGCCTGTGTCTTGTTACCGAGAGTGGTGATCAACTGCGCGCGCTCGGCTTCTGGGACCGTGGAGGCATCTGGCCACGCGGGTGGTTCTTTCTCGTTTAGCACGGCGTCAATCCATGCATCGTAAACGGGCACGACGCGATTGCCGAAGCTAGCGAGTTTATAGAAGAGTCTTTCGTCGAGAGGTTTGCCAGTGATGGTGCCGAGACAGTAGGCCATGGGAGACAGCAGGGAGAGCTGCTGCTGGGTGATCTCTTGGCTTCGCTGCTTTTCCAGGAAGGGATTCCAAGATGGCTTGAGCGTGCTGAGCAGGGTCTTGCGTTGCTCCTGAGTGAGCGGGGTGGGGGCTTCGTCGCCATTGTTTTGAGCGATCTGGATCAGCGCTCCTGCAAAGCGGCCGGATTTGAACTCGGGGATGCGGGGTAGCAGCAGCGTCAGGCGCTCCAGTTGAGGCATCTTCTTCACGCCCTCAGTGAGCTGCTGGTAGGCATCTTGGGCGTCCATCTGGGCTTCACCCTCGGCATCGTCCGTGAGTGCCATGAGAGTCTGAAGAGCGGCATTGATATCGATCTTGCCGCCTTCACTTTTCGCGGCGGCTTCGAGCTTCTTCATACCGCGTTCCAGCATCTTTTGCTGCTCATTGTCACCGCTGCCGTAGCGGCTGAGATCGGCCTCAAGCTTGGTGCGCAGTTGGGTGAGAAAGGCGGGCGCTTTCTCCGGACCGAGCTTCGTCACGAATGGGCTGAGGTTGTTTAGAGAATAGACCTGCGCGTTCTCGATCACGGTCTTTTCCAGGCGCTGGAATTTCTTCGGGTCCTCCAGCCGCAGCGCGTGGGCGAGCACGAGTTCGTCGTTGTCACCGGATTCCAGATAGCTCAGTGCCAGCTCGGCAGGCGGCAGGTCTTTGATTTTGGCATACCAGGAGAGCACTTCGGCGGAACGATCCGCGAATGAGAGGTCCGAGTGTTGTAGCTCGGATGGGAGTACTCTTTGCAAGGTGCTCCAGGCCAGTTCGGCGCGCGTGCTGGGCTTCATCAGCTGGCTGTAGGCGCTGCGGAGTTTCTCGGCGGCATCAGACCCGGACGCGCCGAAGAAGCTGCCGCCGCCATACGCATTCATGCTCGTGGTCAGCGTCTCATCCGTGAGCAGCGCGGCGAGCATGGGCAGGGCTTTCAGTCCATGGCTGGCGGGAAAGGCGGTCGTCTGTTCACCGTCCATCTGGCGCTGGCCCTCCAGGGGCGGCAGCACCCAGCGGGAGTAGGGCGGTTGTTTGCCAGACTCGAGTTCTGTGACCCAGGTGGACAGCACCTTTTGTTCGGCCTCCGGCAGCGCGGGGGTGGTCTTGAAAGGCGGTTCGCTGGTGAATGCGGCACGCGCGGTGACGTGCTTGAGGAAGACACGTGTTGCATCCCGCTGCCGCCAACCGTGTGGGAAGTGGGAGATCAGAGCCGTGAGTTCATCCCGCAACCGCGACCACTGACGATGCGTGGCGAAGTCCATGAGGCAACGCATGTAACGCATGGAGGCGACATGTTCGAAACTGGCATCCAACACCTCTTTGAGTGTCTCTTCGTCGGCATCCTTCAGGACAATGGCGGCCATTTTTACAGCCTCCTCCGCGTGTCCGGTGTGCATGAGCAGGGCTGCCCAGATCAACGCACGCGCCTGAGGCGGGCCACCTTCACCAGAGGAACCACCAAACGGATCATTGTTCGATGTGGAGCCGCCTTTTTTAGCCACTTCCTTCCCCAACCATTCGAGCGCAGCGGCGACGTCCTTGGCCAGATCAGCGTCCTTCCAGGTGGCAGGCATCTGACCACGCTGATAATCCTGCGGCGTCATCTTCTCCGCCTGGCTGATGTGTTTGATCGTGGCAGCCGTTGCTGAATTGACACCGACGATTCGGGCTTCGACCTCTTTCTTCTCGCTGATGAGCAACGCATTCCCCTCGATGCGGAAGGGATCGCCCTGATGATCGCCGAAGATGCCGCTGCGCTGTCCCTCGGTCTCCACCTGCACCCAGCGCGCTGAGGTGGGCACATCTGCTGCGATGTGAGCGGCAAGCTGGGTCAGGCCAGCCCGGATCTGCGCCTCATCCGCAGCCTCTGCCATCGAAATCACCCCCAGCGTGGCCGCTGCTATGAGTCTGTTTGTTTCGATGAGGATTTTTCGCCAGCACATCGGGGCAGGATTTTGCCGATGACGCATTTGTATGTCGAGACAAAGAGGGCGCTGTGAGAATTTTATCAGGAATCATGTCTGAAAATGAATCCAACCGCCGGGGACAGCCGCATATCCGCTGAACCACATGCTGAACGTCAACGACCTCCTCGCCAAAGACCTCCTGCCAGATGCGGTGATCCGCTTTGGCATCCGCCAACGACTCGCAGCTACGCTGATGAAGCATCGGAAGCCAGACGTCGAATCTCAGCGGGCTGCTCTGATGCAGCATATCGCAGGCTTGAAGGTCAGCCCGGTGGCCATCGCGACTGTGGAGGCGAATGAGCAGCATTACGAAGTGCCGACGCGCTTTTACCAGCTCTGTCTGGGCAGGCATCTGAAGTACAGCAGCGGCTTCTGGCCGGAGACGACGACCACTTTTGATGAATCGGAAGCGATCATGCTGAAGATGACCTGCGAACGTGCGGAACTGGCGGATGGGCAGCGGATATTGGAGCTGGGTTGTGGCTGGGGTTCGCTCTCGCTCTGGATGGCGGAGCATTACCCGAACGCGCAGATCACAAGCGTCTCAAACTCACGCACTCAGAAGGAGCACATCGACGCAGAAGCGGCAAAGCGCGGGATGAAGAATCTGACGATCGTGACGGCGAACATGATCGACTTCCAAGGTGTGGGCGATGGCATCTTCGACCGCTGCGTGTCGGTGGAGATGTTTGAGCACATGAAGAATTATCAGGAGCTGCTGCGCCGCATCTCGACTTGGCTGAAGCCGGGCGGGAAGCTTTTTGTGCATATCTTCACGCATCGGGATACGGCCTATCACTTCGAGGTGCAGGGTGAGAACGACTGGATGGCGACGTATTTTTTTACCGGCGGCCAGATGCCAAGCGATGATCTGCTGATCTACTTCCAGGATCATCTGAAGATCGAGGAACACTGGTGCGTGAGCGGCATGCACTACAGCCGTACCTCCGAGGCCTGGCTGACGAAAATGGATGAGAACAAGGCGGAGATCATGCCGCTCTTCCGCGAGACCTACGGCGCAGATCAGGCCGTCAAATGGTGGGCCTACTGGCGCATCTTTTACATGTCATGCGCCGAGCTTTGGGGCTACAATGGTGGCGAGGAGTGGATGGTCTCACACTACCGCTTTGTGAAATCCATATGATCTTGCTTGTGAAGTGTACAATGAAAGGCCGCTATCCCATCCATGATGAAAGTCCGGCTTTTTCCACTCAGCGAAGGGCGTGAAAGCGGAGGCTACGGCATGAATCTACTACAGTTTCAGCCCGATCCCTCCTCGGTCACAAGCTGAAGCTCATGAGCCGGGCGAAGACATGGGATCAATTCTTGGACAATTTGTTACTCTCTAGCAGAGGCGAGGACGGCCTTTTCACGGGCATGGAGAAGTTGGACGAAAAACCCGATGAAATTTCTACCCCAGATTCCGTTGTGACCATCGACCACAGCTTTATCCGCTTTGGCTACCATGACTGGGCCGATGCTGCCGCCATGACCATCCGCCACAGCCTTGGTGGACTCGAAAACCTCCGCGATCCGTGCGTGGCGGGTGCCACCATGACTGAGCCGGAGTGCCTCATGAGCACTGATGCGATCCAGAGACTTTTCTTTGTCGGTGATTATGCGGCTTTTCATCTGTGCAGGGCATTCAGAGCAGTCAGACAGCACCAATTCATGTGTACTGAAGTCTTCATAGAATCCCAGTGATTTGTGAAGCCGCCGACTTTGGTCAATCCGTTTGGTGGACTGGGTGGAAACGGTGGCGTTCCCAGCCCACTGGCCGATGGGGAAAATCCATTTGTTCGGGCCGTCGTTCTCGGACTGCACGACCATGAAACGTGGCAGAAGGAGGTAGGGTTTTTTGATTTCACGGGCGAGTTCCTGGAGACGCTTGTCTCGTGAATAAGTGGCGATGGTGACGAAGCGCAATGCTTCAAAGGCCGGATTGACCAGCACTACGAGATCCCAATGGCGGCGGATGTAGGTGTCTTCTTTGCGGCGCTTGGCGCTGGCGGAAAGCTCGATGAGATCGTCTTCGAAAAAGCGGGACACTGCCGAAAAGACCGCAGTGGCACCAAAGCTGTGGCCCACGACGATGAGGCGTGATTTTTTCTGATTCGAGGGCGCGGGTTCCACTTCCTCGATCTCCCCACGGAGGAGAGAGAGACGCTTCAACGCCTCGGCGACCGCACGGTATCCCACCTTTTCTGCCGTGGCCTTTCGGTTCCAAAAGGTGGTCCAGAATGAGAGCGTGTGTGGCAATCCGCCAAGTAACGTGGGCAGCCCTGCGTACTCATCCACGGCAGGGACGGAGGGGGTGGCCAGAGGTCGGCCACGCCAGCTCAGATAGACGCCGATCACCGGGCGATTCATGCCTGCCTGCTCCGCAGCGCTCATGCTCGACAAGGCTTTGCGAAACTCCATGAGGTTGCCGTTGCCTTCGCGTCCGTTGTGATTCCAGCCGTGGACGTAGGTAATGATGACGGCACCTTGACGGTAAAGTGTTGGCTGCATCTTCAGCTCATGCCTGATCTCCTGCTCTAAAAAGTCGAGTTGGTTCATCTCCTTTTTCAAACCACCAGGAGCACTTTTCTTGAGCGTGGCAGACTCCCAAAAGCCACCCTGGTCATCACACTCCACATGAGCGATTCGCAGTTTTTGGCCATAGACTTCCATGACCCGATCTTTTCTCTCCTGGTGAGCCGTCAGGTCATTCTGGTTTGCTTTGCTGGCAAGCGTTGTGGTTGCAAAATTGTCCCGGTGTTGGCGATGGTAAGCAGCACAGGAGCAGAGCGTGAGAGAAATAAGAAGGGTCGAGAGTGCGTGCATCTTCATAGGGAGATTTAGTTAGCGGTAGCTTTCTCCATTTTGGAAGCATAAAACGCATGGAAAGGAGGAGTCCGCACCGCGCTTATTCTTCTGCATGAACCTGATTGAAAAAGAGAACATGCTGCCAGGATCAAATGATTGGCAGCTCACGCGAATGAAGCCGGATGGCAGTGCGTATCGGTCGGCTGTGATCGAGGGTTACTGCTCCAGGCAATCCGTGAGGGCTGGGGAGGTGCTGGACATTTTTGTGAGCGCGAAACCTGCGGCGAAGTTCAAGATGGAGATCTTCCGCACTGGCTACTACGGCGGCAAAGGCGCACGTCTGATGACGGAACTGGGGCCAATTGAGGCCAAAGAGCAGCCGACACCGCCGGTGGGTGAGAAGCGTCTGCGCGAGTGCCAGTGGGAAAAGAGCACCTCCCTGACGATCCCGAACGATTGGGTGAGCGGGGTGTATCTCGGCAGACTGACGACGCTGCCTGAGTCGAAGGATGAGCCGTATTGGCAGAGCTACGTCGTTTTCATTGTCACCGATGACCGTCCGGCAGACATTCTTTTGCAATGCAGCGACAACACCTGGCAGGCCTACAACAAGTGGCCGGACAACTACTCGCTCTACACGGACCCGAAGGGCAATCAGGGCTCAACGGCGGATGTAAGCTTTGACCGTCCGTATGCGAAGTATGCGCAGATCTATGAAAATCCGCTGTCAGTGGGCAGCGGAGAGTGGCTGTGCTTTGAGTTCCCCATGAGCTTCTGGCTGGAACAGCAGGGCTATGATGTGAGCTACTGCTCGAACGTGGACATGATCACCCCGGACCATGGTTTGAAGTGCAAGACCTTCATCAGCGTGGGCCACGACGAATACTGGGACATCCGCCAATACCAGAGCGTGGAGAAGATGAAGGACGCGGGGGTGAACCTGCTCTTCCTCTCTGGAAACTCGGTGTGCTGGGTGACCCCATTTTCACCGAACGCTCAGGGGGCGCCGAACCGCCGCATCTTCCGTGGTGGGCCGTATGGGGGCGACTACAAGTATGCGGTGGATCGTGAGAAGAAATATGGCCCCTATCCTCATCGCGGACCTGATGAGGGCTACCTGATGGGCGTGCGGAACATCAGCCCGGTGAACGGCGGCGGTGACTGGGTCTGCACGAAGCCGGAGCACTGGATCTTTGAAGGCACGGGCATGAAAAAGGGGGACTCGATCCCCGGCATGATTGGTTGGGAATACCACGGCGATGCACCAAGAGACTTGGCCGGACTGGAAGTCGTGGCCGCTGGCACCGCTTTCCAGGGCGGGCGGAATCCTCAGCAGTGGGAGGCGGTCATCTTTGATGGGCCAAAGGGGAATTTTATCTTCAATGCCTCGACCATCTGGTGGGCACAGGGCCTGAGCAAACCTCCCGGTTACATGCCGGTGTGGAGTCACTACTCGCGGCCGCATGGCACAGACAAACGCGTGCAGCAGATCACCACCAATCTGCTGAAGCGTGCTCTGAAGTAGATTTCCCTCTTTCCACATGAACTCTCCACTCTCACGTCGTCATCTGATCAAGTCCCTGCCGCTGGCCGCGCTCGCCAGCAGCTTCCACATTAACGTTCGCTCGCAGGAGGCTAAAAAGCTTTGGATTACCGGCAATCCAGCCATCGACAAGCCCCGCGAGATCGCGATGAATCTGCTGAGACCGACGCAGGCGCAGATCGAACATGCGTGGGAGCTGCATTTCGGCTCCGTGGTGTTTGAGAGCTACGGTTTCGCCCCGCGATGTGCAATTGACGCAGAGGCGATGAACGCGGCGATCAAGTCGGGTGCTTCAGCCGCTGAGATTGCCGATTTGCGCGAATCAATCTCGATGAACCGCAACGCAACGAATGAACGTGAGCGGAAGGAGTTTCTCGATGCCTTCCATGCCGCTGGCGTGACCTGCATCTTCCAAAACACGGGGGAGGAAGGCAGCGACCCGATGCGCCTCATCAAACGTCTCGCACACTTCACGAAAGCGACGGATATCATGAAGCCGGCTTTGTCCAAGGTGGTCACGGCAGAGGAGATCGTGGCTTTGAAGAAGGCGGGGAATGTGGGGCTGTGCTTCACGACGAACGGCGTGCCTCTCATGATGAACTGGGAGAGCGTGAAGGATGAACTCCGCTTCGTGCGCATCTTCCATGAACTGGGTACGCGCATGATGCACCTCACCTATAACCGGCGGAATCCCATCGGCGACGGGGCAGGGGAGCCGCATGACGGCGGGCTGAGTGACTTCGGCCATGCTGCGGTGGCTGAAATGAACAAGATCGGCGTCATCGTGGATACGGCCCACAGCGGCTGGAAGACTGCTCATGACGCTGCGAAAGCTTCCGCGAAACCGATGGTGGCGAGCCACACGGCCTGCGCGTCTTTGTACAAACACTTCCGTGGCAAGCCGGATGACACCATCAAGGCCATCTGCGATACCGACGGCCTCGTGGGCATCTGCTGTATCTCGCGTTTCCTCGGCGGCAAGGGAGACATCACCGCGCTGATGGATCACCTGGATCACCTGATCAAAAAATTTGGCTCGAAGCATGCAGGCATCGGCTGCGATGTGGCCTACACCTCCCGCTTTGACAAAGAAGAGCGCGCCAATCTCATGAAGGCTCCCGGCGGCAGTGCCGACAGATGGGAGCACCTCTGGCCGAAGGATGATTATGTCACAACACTGGAAGCCGAGCAGAGCATCGCCTGGAGCAACTGGCCGCTTTTCACTCTCGGCATGATCATGCGCGGACACAGCGACGAGACGATCCGCCAAGTGCTCGGTGGTAATATGCTGCGCGTGCTGAAGGCGAATGAAGTTGCCTGATGACGCTCGTTCTGCCTGAATCATATCAAACATGAAATCACTGCTCGCCGTCCTCTTTGTCCTCACACTCACCGCCAACGCACGAGAGAAGACACTCGACATTTACTGGATCGACTCGGAGGGCGGTGGCTCGACGCTGATCGTGACACCGGAGGGCGAATCCGTGCTTGTGGACACGGGCAATCCGGGCGGTCGTGATCCGCAGCGCATCCAGAAAGTGGCGACAGAGATCGCGGGACTGAAGCGCATCGACCATGTCGTCATCACGCACTTTCACGTCGATCATTTTGGTGGATTAGCGGAACTGGCGGCACTGATGCCCATCGGCACGCTTTACGACAAAGGCATCACTGAAGGCAGCCCGGATGGCAAGGTGCAGGACCTGCGGTGGACGCTGGCGAGCAGGCCGTATCGCGATGCGAAGGTGGAAAAGCGCGTGACGCTCGCTGCGGGTGACGTGGTGCCTCTGAAGCAAGCGGAAGGCAGCCCCAATATCTCGCTGAAGTGCCTGTGTGCGAATCAGAAGTTCATTCCACCGTATCCCGATCAGCCGGAGAATCCGCTCAAAGATTCCGTATCACCGAAGGCACCTGATCCAAGCGACAATGCAAACAGCGTCGTGCTGGTGCTCGAATTCGGCGGCTTCCGCTTCTTTGATGGCGGAGATCTGACCTGGAATGTGGAGGAGAAACTGGTCTCCCCCTTTAATCTCGTCGGTACAGTGGACCTGTATCAGGTGAATCACCACGGTCTGGACAGCAGCAACAACCCCATGCTGATTCAAAGTCTTCAGCCGACCGTTTCAGTGATGAACAACGGTCCGCGCAAAGGCACGAGTAAATCTGCCATGGATGCGCTGAAGTCCACACCGACGATTCAGGCGATGTATCAGGTGCATGAGAATGTCCGCGAAGATCACGAAAACACGGCGGACAAGACCTACATCGCCAATCATGGTGATCTGGCTGAAGGATGCACCGCGCAGCACATCCATTGCAGCGTCAGTGCGGATGCGAAGACCTACACGGTGAACGTGCCATCGCATAAGCACTCGCGTATATTCCAGACACGAACGAGGTGAGACTCAGCCTTTGCTGCTGTCATCCACCGGAAGCCCGGGATGCCTGCGCTCACGATTCCAGTGCTCCAGCCAGCCCCAACTAAAATACGAGGCGACATACGTCAGTGGTGCCAGCACCCCTCCGAGGATGACGCCGCCGAAAAGCATGACCGGAGCGTGCTCCTTCAAGGCCAGCCACATGCCAGCGACATCTGCGGGAAGTTCTGAGGGGAAGGGGGTGGTGGGAACTTCAGTGAGCCAGGCGAGCACCCATTTCCCCACCTGATACTCAAGCGGGACGAGTGCAGCGAGCGTCACGGGATTGCTGAGCCAGCACATCACGAGTGCGATGGGAATGTTCACGCGAAAGATGGCCGCGAGGATGGTGGCGGAGGGCATCTGGATGGGCAGTAATTGCAGCGTGATGAAGGTGCCGATGGCCATGCCACCTGAGAAAGTATGCTGCGTGGGCTTCCAGACGCGCTTGTTCAGAAAGTGTAGGGCAAACCACCGCATGATGCCGCTTTGTTTCAGCTTCCTGGGATGCTTGAGGAAGCGGATCGTTTTAAAAACGGTGCGGCGGAAGTAGCCTTTGGCGTAGTCGAGCATGGTGCGTTGGACTGAAATCAGTGACCTGATGTGGCAGCCATCACCAGCAGCACCACGCCGAGGATGATGCGGTACCATGCAAAGCCGACAAAGGTGTGACTTTGAACGAAGTGGATGAGCCACTTCACGACGACGAAAGCAGAGATGGCGGAGACGAGGGTGCCGAGCGCTAGCAGACCCCAGTCTTGCTGAGCGGCCTCGCCATCAAGGAAGGCGGATACGATCTTCAAACCGCCCGCTGCCATCAAAGTCGGAATGCCGAGAAGGAAAGAAAATTCCGTCGCCGCCGGGCGCGCGATGCCGAAGGCCATGGCCATTAGGATGCTGGCGCCCGAACGTGATGTGCCGGGAAACACCGCAGCGAGCAACTGGGCCAAAGCCACCGCGACAACCACCGTCCACGTGATCTCGGCGATGCCTGTCTTGCCGCGATACAGCCGCTCCAAGATGAGAATGATGACACCACCAATCAGGGTGGCCCAGGCCACAGGAGCGATGGTTTCTGGCAGCTCGATGTCCAGCTTTTTGATCACCAGTCCGCCTGCTGCGGTGATCAGGAATGCCGAGCCGAGCTTCATGAGGTAATCTTGCGTCGTGTGATCTCCCAGCGTGGTGAGGAGATGCTTCACCCTCTTTGTAAAGACAGCCAGCACGGCCAGCACGGCTCCACTCTGGATCACGACGTCAAAGAGATCCCCCTGCTTCGGCAGCCAGCCCAGATTTTGCGGGATGAGCAGGTGCCCGGTGGAGGAGATGGGGAGGAATTCGGTGACTCCTTCGATGATTCCAAGGATGATGACGGCGAGCCAGTCGGGCATGTGAGTGGGAAAAGAGTGCTTGAGAGGAGTTGGGAGCGCGAACTCTCGGGCGGGCGGCGTTGATTGCAAGCTTCCCGCCGGATAAAGCCCAACGTTTTGACGAAGCTCTTGTCATAGTCGCGCGCCACTGCGTATCTTTCCCGTCACGAGATCCCGAATCATGAATCCACGTTACATCCTGCCAGTTCTCACCCTGCTTTGCGGGGCCTGTTTTATTCCACCCGCTCACAGTGAGGAGGTGGCTGCCACCAGTCAGGCCATCGACATGAACTCTGGGGAGTGGGAGGGCATCGTGAACATCGATGTCTCCGTGCTTTTCCCCGACTTCCGCGAACCGTGGAACGCAGGACAGCCTTCCGGCGGCAGTGGCACAGGTTTTCTGATCGGAAAAAACCGCTTCCTGACCAATGCCCACGTCGTCAGCAATGCGACGAAGCTCGTGATCCGCACCACGAATGACCCGCGACCGCACCCTGCGCGCGTCGTTCATGTGGCGCATGACTGCGACCTCGCGATCATCGAGGCCGAGGATGGCGCTCCTTTTGAAAAACTGAAGCAACTAACTTTCGGCGGCATCCCGAAGCTGAACACGGAAGTCATCGCCGTCGGCTATCCCATCGGTGGAGACCGCATCTCTGTCACGCGTGGTGTCGTCTCACGCATCGACTTCCGCACTTTCAGCCACAGTGGTGTGGATTCGCATCTCGCCATCCAGGTCGATGCAGCCATCAATCCTGGCAACTCTGGCGGTCCCGTGCTGCAAGGTGGCAAAGTCGTCGGCGTGGCCTTCCAGGGCTTCAGCGGCAGCGTGGCGCAGAATGTCGGTTATATCATCCCCGTGCCTGTCATCCAGCGCTTCCTCAAAGATGTCGATGACGGCAAATACGATCACTATGTGGACCTCGCCATCACAGACTTTGCCGTCGAAAATTCCGCGCAAAAAAAAGCTCTAGGCATCGGTGAAGATGGCATCGGCGTGATGATCGCCGATGTGGAGCCTGCCGGCAGCGGTGCGGGTGTCCTGCAACGTGGAGATGTCCTGCTCGCCATGGATGGTAATCCCGTGCTGAACAACGGACTCATCCGTTTTGAGGGTGAACTGATGGACATGAACGAAGTCGTCGAGCGCAAGTTCGCCGGAGACAAACTGAGGCTCGCCTTCATGCGTGATGGAAAAAAACAGGAGAGGGAGATCGAGCTGAAGCGGTTCGATCCCTATGTCCGGCTGGGTTCTCAATACAATCAACGCCCGCGCTACCTCGTCTATGCCGGGCTCGTCTTCCAGCCGATGGACCGCAACCTCATGGACGCCCACCGGGTCCGCGACCCAGTGGCGAACTTCCTTTTCGACAACTATCTCACTGACAAACTGTACGTCGAGCGGCCCGAGCCAGTAATGCTCACCTCAGTGCTTTCAGACGAAGTGAACACTCATTTCAGTGTATATGCCCAGAGCGTCATCGACGAAATTAATGGCGTGAAAATCCGCAACCTTCAGGACGTGGCCGAAGCCCTGAAGAAGGAGGGGGAAAAGAAGGACTTCGTCGTCATCAAACTGCTGGAGAAAGGCCGCCCGATCGTGCTCAAGCGCGACCTCGCCGAAGCCGCGCATCCCCGAATCATGCAGACCTATGGCATCCCTGAGGATTCCTACCTCGGCAACGAATAACCCGACATGGCAACACCACACAGAACCACTCATTTCACCGCCATGAAGACTTTTCTCTCACTCACTTTTGCTCTCACCACCGGATTTGCCTTTGCCCAGGCTCCAAATGCTACGTCTCCTGAAAAGAAGGGTGCACCCATCCGGCCAAGCCCTTTGGCACCGGTGCAGCCGCCGGTCGGCATTCGCAAGCCCATCGGAACCATCATCCGCCCGCCACAACTGCCGCAGCCGGTGATCAATACGAACTCGCTTCTGAAGGTCAACGTCACTTACCAGAACTACAACGTCCAAATTCCCTGGCAGAAGGAAAGCGCGGGCGGTCGTCGTGGGCTCGGTGTCGTGCTGCCAAACAATCGCGTGCTGGTCACCGCACAGATGGTGGCAGATGCGAACTACATCGAACTCGAGCTGCCCGAGAGCGGCCAGAAGATCCCCGCCAAAGTCGAGGCCGTCGATTATGAGGCGAATCTCGCCCTGCTCGCACCGAACTCGCCAGCCAAGGAGAAGGCATTCTTCACCGGCCTCACCGGCGTGCAGGTGGACACCTCAGCACGGATTGGAGATTCACTCAGCGTCTGGCAGGCCGGCCGGGTGGGTGATCTCATTGTTACGCCCATGCGCATAAGCAAGGTCATGACGCAGGGCTACATCGTCGATAATGCCGCATTCCTCGTCTATGAAGCCACTGGCATCATCCGCAGCGAGGCGAACAGCTTCACTCTGCCCATTGTGAAGGGTGGGAAGCTCGCCGCACTGCTCCTGCGTTACGACTCGAAGAACCAGGTCGCCACACTCCTTCCTGCACCCATCATCCAGCACTTCCTCAAAGATGTGGCCGATGGGAAATACGATGGTTTCCCATCCCTCGGCATCGAGTTTCAGATCACGCTGGACGAGCAGTTCCGCGAGTATCTCGGCCTCAAGGGAAACTCAGCAGGTGTCTTCATCAGCAAGGTCATGAAGGGAGGCTCCTCAGACCAAGCAGGCGTGAAGCCCGGCGATATTCTGACTTCCATCAACGGCTTCAGCATCGACTCCCGCGGTGATTATCAAGACCCGCAGTTCGGTGCCGTCAGCGCCAGTCATCTCGTGCGTGGAAAATCCTTTGTCGGTGACGATGTGGAAATGAAAGTCATACGCGATGGCAAGGAAGTCGTGCTCAAGAGCAAGCTTACCCGTAAGCAGCCGGACGACTACCTCGTGCGGCCTTACCTCTTCGATAAAGGACCAAAGTATGTGCTCAGCGGCGGCGTGCTTTTCCAAGAACTCACCTCGGCGTATCTGAACTCCTTCGGCGCAGAACAGCGTGGCGGCGCACTCCTGCGCCTCCAGCGCATCGCCACGAATCCAGATGAATTTGAAAAGGAAGGCCGGAAAAAGGTGGTCTTCATTGGAGCCGTGCTTCCCACCACCAGCACGCAAGGCTACGAGCGCATGAGCGGGCAGGTCGTCGAAGAAGTGAACGGCAAGAAGATCACCGAACTCGCCGACGTGGCTGCCGCCTTGAAGGAACCCAAGGACGGCCTGCACATCCTCAAACTGCGCGAGTATCCCTTCATCCTTCACCTCGATGCCCTGCGCGTGGAGCGTGACAATATGCAACTCCTCAACGGTGTATTCCGCGTCAGTGAGCTTTCGCGGCTGGAGTAATCTCTAATACAGAAAGTGGCCCGCACCGTCCTCTGTGCGGACCACTATTCGAGCGTGATCCCGTGCCAGTAGGCGAACTCCATGCTCCAGCCGTTGGCGTGGGCTTCGAGGCGGAGGGTGACTTCCTGGCCGACGAACTTCGCGAGATCGATCTCGATGGTCTTCCAGCGCGGCTTCTCGTGATCCACAGTCATTTCCTTGACCACTTGACCATTGACCACCGCCTTGACCATCCAGTCCCCACGATCATCCGCCGCGACGTTGAATGTGAGCTTCGTCTTCCCGGCTTCGATCTTCACTTTCCGCTCCAGGCTGGCGGGCGTCTTTTTATCTGGGAAGGGGTGCATCATGAGCACATTCGTCTTCCCGTGATACTCCGCGAATTTCACCGGCGTGCGCTCGAAGTCGGGCGCGTTGACTTTCCAGTCGGGGTTCCAGAGGCTCACGCTTTCCCAGTCGATGGCGCGCCAGTTGGTGCCTTTGGGTTTGGTGGAGGCTTCGGCAAATTCGACGCCTTTGATCAAGAGGTCTTTCTTCGCCGGTGTGAGCGGGCCTTCCTCCGGCGGGGCCAGGATGTACCAGATCAGGTCGCGGAAAGCAGTGTCAGGCAGACCGCCGAAGCCCATGGGCATGAGGCTTTGTTTCGTGTTCGTGAGTGTGGCGATCTGATCTCGCGGCACGACCTGCCCGGTACCACCTGCACCGAGCAGCTTCACGTGGCTGGGTGTGTCTTCGACGACACGACCAGCGAGTGTGCGGCCGTCCTTCGTGCTCACGGTGAAGTTCTCGTAGCCGTTGCCGATGATCTGGTTCGGATCGATCACGTTCGCGAGGAGCGCATCCAGATTGCTGCGTCCGCTGCCGATGAGGTCGGGGCCGACTTTTTGGCCTCCGCCGTGGAACTCGTGGCAGACCATGCACGTCGCCTGGAACATCAGTTTGCCATTCGCGAGATCGGGCTCGCCAGTCAAAGCGGCCTGCCTCTTCGTGGCGATGAGTGATTTCATGTCCTCCGATGAATCCTGCCACGCGCCAAGCGCCTTGAAGGCTTGATCGCGGATGGCCTTGTCCTTGCTCGTCGCCAATGCACGACGCACCGGAGCGGGGAAGCCGCTGGAGCTAACTTTTCCCTCGGCGATGGCGTCCAGCATGGACTTCGTCCAAGTCACACGGCTGCCGAGAGCTTCGAGTGCGGCGCTGCGGATGTTGAAGTCTTTCGACGCAGCCTGCACGAGCAGCGGCGTGATGAAATCATCTCCTCCAAGATCCGCCGCCGCACGAATCGCCGCCACGGCGAGTGCGGTGGATGTACTCGGAGCGAGCAACGGCTTGATACCTTCTTTCACCGCGTCTGTTTTGACCTTCCGCAAGGATTGCAGCACCGCGATGCGGTCCTTCTCCGGCTTCGTCGCATCATGCAGCGCCGTAATCATCTCCCTCACCGCCGCTGTATCGCCCCACAGCACCGCGAGTGTCTGCGCATGCTTCCTCACGTCCGCATTCGATGATGTGCGCCACTTCGCGAGGTTGGCCGAAACATCCTTCACCGGCTTGATCACGCCACCTTCCTGACCTTTGACGAGGCCATCCAGCG